>NZ_JCALDB010000050.1:0-2320 GCF_059812645.1 Mycobacterium sp. NGS45
CCATCGGGGCCATCGACCAGCCATCAAAAGCTATGTGGTGCAACACGAGTGCGAGCACATACTGATCCGGACCGGTCTGATAGACCTGCGCCCGGATCGGGATCTCGGCGGCCAGGTCGAACCGATGCCCGGCCAACGCCACCAACTCGCCGGCGATCTCGTCCTCCGAGACCGCCACCACCGCAGAGCTGCCGCGGCGCCACAGGCCTGCCTCAGCCGGGAGCACCTTCTGCTGCGGAACGCCGTCGAAGTCGGGGAACACGGTGCGCAACGACTCGTGCCGGGCGATCACGTCATCGAGCGCGGCGTCGAGCGCGGACACATCCAAGCTGCCGTTGATCCGGAACGCGATCGGCATGTTGTAGGTGGCCGCCCCACCCTCGAACCGATTCAGGAACCAGAGGCGTTGTTGGGCGTAGGACAGTGGGATGGTGGCCGGTCGTGGGTTGGCGATCAGCGGGGTGCGGCGGTCACCGTCTTGCCCGATACGCGGGGCCAACCCGGCCACGGTGGGCGCATCGAACAAGGTCCGTACCGCCACCCCGGCATCCAAACTGGTGTTGATCGCCGCGATCGCCCGCATCGCCAGGATGCTGTCGCCGCCGAGGTCGAAGAAGTTGTCGTCGACACCGACCCGATCCAACCCCAACACCTGGGCATAGATCCCCGCCAAAATCTCCTCGGTCGCCGTCGTCGGCGCCCGATAAGTATCCACCACAGCGTATTCCGGCGCCGGAAGCGCCCGCCGATCCAACTTCCCATTGACCGTGACCGGCAACGCCTCGAGCACCACGATCGCCGCAGGCACCATATAGGCGGGCAACCGCTGCGCCAACAACCCCCGCAACCCCACACCATCGACACCACCCGGCACCGACTCGGTGACATAACCCACCAACCGCTTATCACCAGGCCGATCCTCACGCACCACCACCACGGCCTGCTCCACACCAGCCAACTCCGACAACCCAGACTGAATCTCCCCCAACTCAATCCGATACCCACGAATCTTGACCTGCTCATCAGCACGCCCGGCATACCGCAACTGACCATCAGCGCCCCACGACACCAAATCCCCAGTCCGATACATCCGCACACCAACACCACCGAACGGACACGCCACAAACCGCGACCCCGTCAACGACCCCCGACCCAAATACCCCACACCCACACCACGACCAGCCACATACAACTCACCGACCACACCCACCGGCACCGGACGCAACCACCGATCCAGCACGAACAACGCCGCACCCGGAACCGGAGCACCAATCGGCACCACCGCCGACCCCGACCCCAACGGACCAGCAATCGAGGCATACACCGTCGTCTCCGTGGGCCCATACCCATTGAGCACCACCCGACCCGGCGCCCACCGATCCACCACCTCCGGCGCACACGGCTCAGCAGCAACCATCAACACCGACACCGACGCCAACACCTGCGGATCCAACATCCCCACCGCCGTCGGAGTCTGACTGAGCACCGTCACACCCTCAGCCACCACCAACGCCTGCAAATCCGCCGGCGAACGCGTCACCGCCTCCGGCACCACCACCAACCGACCACCAAAAAGCAACGCCCCCCAGATCTCCCACACCGAATAGTCAAACGCCAACGACGAACACGCCGCCCACACCTGATCCGGACCCAACCCCACACCCACATCCAGACCCTCGAACAACCGCGTCACATTCGCATGCGTCACCGCCACACCCTTGGGCACACCCGTAGTCCCCGACGTATAGATCACATGCGCCACATCATCAGCACACGGCCCCGACACCAACCCCGCACCCGAAGCCGCCCCAATCACCGGATCATCGACATCAACCACCGGCACACCACACCCAGCCAACCGATCACCCAGACCACCACAACTGAGCACCACCACCGGATCGGCATCACCGACCATGAACAACGCCCGCGCCGCCGGCACCCCCGGATCAATCGGCAAATACGCCGCCCCCGACTTCAACACACCCAAAATCGCCGTCACCGCCACCGCCGACCGCGGCAACAACAACCCCACACACCGACCCGGCCCCGCACCCCGACCCACCAAAAACCGCGCCAACCGATTCGACGCCTCATCCAACTCCCGATACGACAACGACGAACCCGCAAAACTCACCGCCACCGCATCCGGAGCCCGCCCAACCTGAACCCCGAACAACCCCGGAACCGAACACCCCGAAACCAACTCACCCAACACCGCACGCCGACCAAACACATCCAGCCGACCACGCTCCACCACACCAACCACATCAACCGACGACAACACCCGACCCGGATCCACCACCACCGCTTCCAACACCCG
>NZ_JCALDB010000051.1:0-2252 GCF_059812645.1 Mycobacterium sp. NGS45
GTGGCCTACGCCAGTCGCAGCACCGGGCAGGCCCCGCAGTGGGCGCCGTTGCCGGTGCAGTACGCCGACTACACCTTGTGGCAACGCGAACACCTCGGGGATATCGGTGACCCCAGCAGTCGGATAGCCGAGCAGTTGTCCTACTGGGGGCAGGTGCTGGCCGACCTGCCCGAGGTGGTGTCGCTGCCCACTGACCGGCCGCGCCCACCCACCCCCAGCTACCGCGGCGACGCGGTCGATTGGCGTATCGACCCGCAAACCTGGGCCGGCCTCAAGGCGTTGGCCGCAGCTCACAATGCGACCGTTTCCATGGTGTTGCAAGCCGGGATGGCTGCGGTGTTGCACCGCGCCGGGGTGGGTGAGGACATTGCGTTGGGCACCCCGATTGCCGGCCGGATGGATCAGGCGCTTGCGGATCTGGTGGGGTTCTTCGTCAACACCTGGGTGCTGCGGGTGGGAATCGATTCCGGGTTGCAGTTTGCCGAGGTGCTCGAGCAGGTTCGGCACAAGGCGCTGGATGCGTATGCCAATCAGGATGTGCCCTTCGAGTTGTTGGTCGAGCACCTCAACCCGGCACGCTCCACCTCGCACCACCCACTGTTCCAGGTGGCTCTTGCCTTCCAGAACAACGAGCGCCCGATGGTCGCCCTCGATGGCCTCGACATCGAACCGGTGGCTGCCGACATCCGCACGTCCAGGTTCGACCTGGAATTCGACCTCCGTGAGATCCCCAGCGAAGACGCCGGCACCTTCTTCGACGTCAAGCGGCACCCCACCGCGGAGACGGCCAGTTCGATGGCGGCCGGCTCGGTCGCATTCTCGACGGATCTGTTCGATCGGTCCAGCATCGAGCGGTTGGTGGACTGGCTGGGCCGGATGCTCGAGGCGGTGGTGGCGGATCCGTCGGTGGTGGTGGGTGAGGTTTCGCTGCTCGGTGATGGTGAGCGGGATCTGTTGTTGCAGAGCTGGTCTGGTGTTGGGGTTGACGCGCCGGTGGGGCTTGGTGATGAGTTGTTGGCGGCTGCGGTGGCCGCCGACCCGGACGGGTTGGCGTTGCTGGACGGGGCGCGGGAGTTTTCCTATCGCGAGCTCGATGAGTGGTCGTCGCGGTTGGCGCGGGTGTTGATCGAGGCCGGGGTGGGTCCGGAGCGTGCGGTGGGTGTGGCGATGGGCCGCTGCGCGGAGTTGGTGGTGTCGTGGTGGGCGGTGCTCAAGGCTGGTGGGGTGTACGTGCCGGTGGATCCGGCCCATCCGGCCGAGCGGATCGCCGCGGTCTTCGACGCCGTCGATGCCGTCTGCGTACTTACCTGTGGTGTGCGCGGCATAGCCGGCGCGGGCCGGCGGCCGGTGTTGCGCATCGACGATCTGGATGTGTCGGGCCGTAGTGCGGCGCCGGTCAGCGATGGGGATCGGTTGGCTGCGTTGACTGTGGACAATGCGGCGTATGTGATCTTCACGTCGGGGTCTACGGGCACGCCCAAGGGTGTGTGCATCTCGCATGCCGGGTTGCATATCGAGGCTGCGGCGCATCGGGAGTTGTTTGGGGTGCGGGCTGGGGCGCGGGTGTTGATGGTGGCGGCGCCGACCTTTGATGCTTCGGTGTTCGAGTGGTTGTTGGCGGTGTCGTCGGGGGCGGCGTTGGTGGTTGCTCCGCCGGATTCCTATGCCGGGGAGGCGTTGACCGAGATTTTGGAGTCGGGGCGGGTGGATGCCGCGTTGATCACTCCGACGGTGTTGGCGACGTTGGATCGTGGTCGGGCGGGTGTGTTGTCGACGTTGATCACCGGTGGGGAGGCGTGTCCGGCTGAGTTGGTGGCGGGGTGGGCGCCGGGTCGGCGGATGTTCAATGCCTATGGTCCTACCGAGGTGACCGTTTGGTCGACGTGGAGTGCGTTGTCGGCGGGGCAGCCGGTGCGGATCGGTGCGCCGATTGCCGGGGTGCAGGCGTTGGTTTTGGATGGGCGGTTGAATCCGGCGCCGGTGGGTGTGGTCGGTGAGTTGTATTTGGCGGGTCCGGCGGTGGCGCGGGGGTATGTGGGTCGGCCGGATCTGACTGCGGATCGGTTCGTGGCCAATCCGTTTGGTGGTCCGGGTGCGCGGATGTATCGCAGTGGGGATTTGGTGCGTTGGAGTGCGTCCGGGCAGCTGCAGTATCTCGGTCGTGCTGATGCCCAGGTCAAACTTCGTGGTCAACGCCTGGAGTTGGGCGAGATCGAGAACACCTTGCTGGCCTGCCCACAAGTGAGCCGGGC
>NZ_JCALDB010000052.1:0-1802 GCF_059812645.1 Mycobacterium sp. NGS45
AAAGGTCTCGGTTCGCACATCAGGCACCCAGATCTGCAGAGGTCGCAAGCCCCGCTCCCGCATCCGTCTGTCGGCGATACTCGCCAACCCGTTCCCGTACTGCCATGCATAGATGTTCATGTAACGCCCCGCTCCGGCAGTCGAAAGAAACGGATCCGTCAAGCCGCAAACAAATGTCTGAGTACGACTCGCGCGCGGCGATCTGCCTCGCCTACTGGGGTCGATGACCGGCGCTACTGCTGCGTGGAACCTCGTGAAACTAAACCCGCAGAACAGTCAAACCGGGACTTCGTCGAGGGGATGGAAATCCTCGTCGTGCGTGCCGGCGGCGGCTTGGATCCGTAGGTTCTTTGCGTGTCAGTCGAGGTCGAACGCGTGCCGAATCGCCGTTGTCAGCAATTCCTCTTGATCAGGAAGGAAGAACCCAACCTGGCGCCCCAGCGCCGCTACCGGGATTGTGACAATGTTGTCGACGCTGACGACGGAATCTTTCTGGAGTCCGTTACGTACCCCTACGGGAACTTCAGTCGACAGGCCCCGAACCGTTCCGGTTATCGGCGCGACGGTGACTCTGGTTAGGTGCGGCCTAACAAGTTCCCGGGTCAAGATCAGGACGGGCCGAGCCTTATCGAGTTGGGCGACGTGAATTGGTCTCAATCGATGTCCAGTTCGAAGCCAGCGGCTTGAGTAGCGAGAGCGTCGAAGTCATCATCTTCGTCGGTCTGCTCGGCCAGAATCGCCGCATCACGGGCAGCGATCAACCGGCGTCGCTCACGTTCGAGCGCTTTGAGGACAAACGATGCACGACTATCGACCCGCCGCTGCTGCACTTCCCCGTCAATGAACTCGACCACCTCATCCGGTAGCCGAACGGCGATCTGCTTGCTCATGACCGTCATGGTACCGATATGGGATGCGAAGTGCTACCGCGATCTCATGACGATGTCGAATGACTCAGCGACCAAGCACGTATCAGTCGGCTACGCCAGCGGCGAGCGGAGAATTCGCGGCAATCGATGGCTCGCACCGCGCCCGTGCTCTGGTCCCCGCGGCGGGCTTACCTAGTCAAAGTCCGTGGCGCGCAATGATGCACCACGATCAGAGATCAAGGACGATACGCAGTGCCGCATCGACGCGACGTATTTCATCAACACTGAGGAACCCCACGCTCCTACCGAGCCGACCAGGGTCAACCGCTGCAGCCTGCTCGGCAAGCACCCGGGTGTTGACGCCACCGATTTCAACCTCGGGACGAAAGCTGGCAGAACGAGCCGACGTGGACGTTGGCGCAACGATCCAGGTCGACAACGGCAGCAGATCCGACTGAACCACTACGGCGTAGCGGGAGCCGGACTGTTCGTGACCACGGCTCCCCCGCGGGGCATGCAATTGAAATACCTCACCACGCACGCAGCGTCTCCATATCGCGCAGCACCTGCATGGCCTCAGCGCGGTCCGACTCGTCTTGGGCAAGCCTCTCCGCCTCGGCGCGAATCACTTCGCGAGCCTTACGGCGTGCGGCATCGATGAGAGCGGATCGAACGGCTACCGACACCGCCGTGCCATCTTTGGTCAAAATTTCCAGCGCCTTCGATGCGTCTTCGTCTGGCCGGAAGGTAATAGTGTCAGCCATAGCAATCAGTGTACGACGTTTTGTAAGACAAGCACTGGGTTCTCTCACCACCATCCGAACGTCGCACGGTACTGACGGCCCCTCCACGATGAGAGCGAGTCTGACCACTCGAAGTGGCCCGACTGCCGGGTCAACACCGCCCGGGTGGACACTATGACGTGGCCCTTTC
>NZ_JCALDB010000053.1:0-1617 GCF_059812645.1 Mycobacterium sp. NGS45
CCTCGACGTTTCATGAATTGGCCGGTGACGCGGGCCTGTAATGCACGGAAGTGCCTGTCCTAGTTGAGAACATTGACTTGCTGAGGGCCAAGGTTCGTCAAGTAGGAAGGCACCCCGTAGGTGAAGCGTAGCGCCGTGTGTTCGGTAGTGGTGGATTCGGGTCGTGAGTCGCTGGTGTCGTCGGCCGGCGGGCTGTTGTTGAGGCAGACCCTGGACTGCTCCGGACTGGATAAGGCCATGTCAGCGGCATTGGCGCCGTGGCGGGCGTCGCGTGCTGTTCACGACCCTGCCAAGGTCCTCATCGATGTGGCGATCGCGGTCGCGCTCGGTGGTGACTGTGCCGCTGATGTCGCCGTGGTTCGGGCCCAGCCGGAGGTGTTCGGGCAGGTAGCTTCCGATGCCACCGTGTCCCGACTGATCACTACGCTGGCCGATGATGTCGATGCCGCGATCGCAGCGATCCGGGCGGCGCGGGCGGTTGCCCGCCAGCGGGTCTGGCACCGTAGGCGGCCGCTGGCCGGCGCCGGAAATCAGGTGATCATCGATCTGGACGCCACTTTGGTCACCGCCCACAGCGACAAACAGGGCGCGACACCGACCTTCAAGTACGGGTACGGGTTTCATCCCATGCTGGCCTTTGTCGATCACGGTCTGCATGGCTCTGGTGAAGCCGTGGCGGGCCTGTTGCGCCCCGGCTCAGCCGGCTCCAACAGCGCCGCCGATCACATCACCGTCCTGGATGCAGCACTGGCCCAATTGCCTGTCCCCGAACGCGACCAGGTGCTGGTGCGCACCGACACCGGCGGCGGGGTCAAAGACTTCCTGCACCACATCACCAATCTCGGTCTGCAGTACAGCGTCGGGTTCTACGGCATGCCCCCGATCGTGGAGGCCTTGTCGAAAGTGCCTCGCCAAGCCTGGCGGGCCGCCCTCGACGGCGACGGATCACCACGCGAAGGCGCCCAGGTTGCCGAGCTGACCCCCCATCTGCCTGACACACTGCGTGGTTGGCCCGCCGGGATGCGAGTGATCGCTCGCCGCGAACGCCCCCACCCCGGCGCCCAGCTACGGCTCACCGACGACAACGGCTGGCGGATCACTTGCTTTGCCACCAACACCAAGGGTTGGTCGATCCCGGATCTGGAAGTCCGCCATCGCCAACGCGCCCGGGCCGAGGACCGCATCCGCAACCTCAAAGACACCGGCCTGACCAACCTGCCCTTTCACCGGTTCGACCAGAACCAGATCTGGCTCCAGATCGCGATGCTGGCCGCTGACCTGCTGGTCTGGACCCAAGTCCTCGCCTTCACCGAACAGCCGGCACGACGCTGGGAACCCAAACGGCTACGCCTGCGAATACTGGCCGTAGCCGGGCGCATCATCTCCTCTGGACGGCGCCGCTACCTACGCTTACCCCGAGGCTGGCCATGGAGTGACCTCATCGAAACCGGCTGGACCGCAATACAAACCACCTAACGCGCACCACCGATCCTACGACCAAGGACCCAGGAGCACCGGCGACACGCAACGCCGGAACACCAGGCCGCCCACCATCGCAACCGCTCGTCAACATCAATAAACGATCTCAATCACCGGCCAGGTGAAAGATCGAGGCTA
>NZ_JCALDB010000054.1:0-1440 GCF_059812645.1 Mycobacterium sp. NGS45
TCACCGAGGCTCATCCACAGGTTCTGATCATTGCTCTCCAGCAAGACACGATAGTGCCAGACAAGATCGATTTTCCGACGCTTGATCTCCAATGTGAAGGACACCGCGATGGTGACCACCGCGTTGAATATGGCGTTGTGGCGCCGTTAGCCGACGAGCGGCGCTAGCAAACTGTTCACGTGGCGAAACTGGCGCGGCGTCGCGTCGCGGGCTTTACGCTGAGGTCCAGCGCCCACGGCGCTCAAGGAGGCCAGCCATGGCACTGCCCGCATTGGTTCTCGTGCACGGAGGCGGGTTCGCCGCTGATTGTTGGGAGCCCACCGTCGATGTGATCCGCAGCGTGGAGCCGGAACTAAAGGTGCTGACCGTTGATTTGCCAGGTCGGAGAAATAAGGCCGGTGACCTGATCACGGCTTGTATCGACGGATGGGTCAACTCGGTGGTGTCGGACATCGAGAATGCTGCGCTCGACGACCTTGTAATCGTCGGCCATTCGCTGGCGGGCGTGATCATCCCCGGTGTTGTCACCAAACTCGGCTCGGCGCGGGTCCGGGTGCGGGAGATGATCCTGGCCACCGCGCAAGTACCAGCCAACGGCAGCGCCCTGGTGGACACGCTTCCCGGAGAACTGAGCAGGTTCGCACGTCGCACCGCCAAACGCAAAGTGCAGAAAGGCCGTTCGGTTCGGGCGGGAGGTTTGCCTACTGCGTTGGCGAGGTTTGTATTCTGCAACGGAATGACTCCCGCAAAACGCAGGTTCACACTGGCTCGGTCCTGTCAGGAATCCCCCTCCATCATGATAGAAAAAGTTGACCGCAGTGGTATGCCCGACGATGTGCCACGCACGTGGATACTCACTCGGCGTGATCGCTCCGTCTCGATGAAGATTCAACGCGAGTGCATCGCCGCGCTTGGCGGTGTGCAGACCCTCATCGAGATCGACACCTGCCACATGCTGATGGTCAGCGAGCCAGAAAAGCTGGCCAACATCCTCGTCGAACGCTGCCGGTTGTACGCGTAGAGCCAAACAGCAACAGCGTAACCGCCGCAGTTCCTGACTTCTCTTGTACGGACCAGGGTTGCGTCCAGCAGAGTGGTGTACGAGTCGGAACCTGATCCCGGTCGCCGGCGTGTCGTAAACGAGTGTTTGAAGGTCATCGCGTGAATCTTTGACAGACCAACCAAAGTCACTCGAGCAAAGGAACCGACGCGATGACCACTGCCCACAATATCGGCCTGCCCATGGTGCTGGCCGAACGACTCACCACCGCCCACGGCTCAAGGACCTCGAACGCGAGAACTCCACCCTGGCGGTCCAGCTTCGCTGGGGTGATTGTTGATTATGACGTGTCGCCCGAGCGGAGGACCGCGTTGCGGATAACTAAAGAGATCCTATGGATGAGTATCCAGCACGGGACCTTAAACGACACACAACCGCTC
>NZ_JCALDB010000055.1:0-1424 GCF_059812645.1 Mycobacterium sp. NGS45
GAAGCGATCGCCGAGTTCGCCGCCCGCCACCTCGACACCCCCGAGGACGACACCGCCCGGTGGGCCTGCGACGGCTTCGACTACACCGCCGCCCATATCGCTGCGGCGATGAACCTCACCCACCGCCGCGCCGCCAACCAACTCCACTTGGCCCTCTCGCTCAAAGAGCGCCTACCCAAGACCGCCGAACTGCTCCGCCGCGGCGACATCAGTGCCCGCAGCGCGGCGACCATCTCCTATCGCACCCGCAACGTCACCGAGGACGCCATCGCGGCCGTGGATGCCGAGGTCGCCAAAATCGGGGAGCAGTTCGGCCGGCTCTCCGATAGCGGCGTGGACAACGCCATCGACACCATCATCACCACCCACGACCCCGACGCCGCCGACCAGTACGAACGCGCCGAACTCCAACGCGACATCAAATTCGGCAAACCCGACGACGAGACCGGGCTGACCTCCATCTACGGTGCGCTGCTCGGTCCGCACGCCCAACTACTCAACGACCGCATCACCGCACTGACCAAAACCGTGTGCCGCGACGACCCGCGCACCACCGGACAGTTGCGCTCCGATGCACTCGGAGCGATCGCCGCCAAAGCCGAGCACCTGGCCTGCCAGTGCGGCAACCCCGAGTGCGCCAAAACCCGCCCCGACCCGGTGGCCGCCGAAGCCGTGGTGATCCACATCCTGGCCCAAGCCGCCGCGATCACCCAAGCCGAACAACACAACACCGACCGCGCCCAGCACCTGGCTCGCCAACGCGACTGGCGCGACAACACCCGCACCAACATCGCCGAAGCCGCCCAAACCCAGGCACAAGCCCGGGCACAAGCCCAGGCCGAAACCCACACCGCCGAGCCCACCGAGCCTGCTGCCGCTGCCGAAACAGCTGCAGCTACGGCCGAGCCCGCCGAACCCGCTACCGAGCCTGCCGAACCCGATGCCGAACTCCCCGATCGCGGCGACTCAACCCGCACACCGCCCCGCTACCAGAACCTCACCGCACCCCCACCGCCACCGGAACCACCGGAGCCGCCGCCGGACGACGATGACGACGATGAAGGCGATGGAGGCGCGCCCCCACCGCCACCGGAACCACCACCACCACCACCACCGCTACCGCCGGCGTCGTCGTCGGTGCCGCGGCCGGCGACCGCCCTGGGCGGCGCGATCCTCCCGCCGGCACTGCTGGCCGCGCTGCTACGCGCCGGAGCCACAATCAAAGAACTGCGCACCCCCGACCAAGCACCCGAACCCCGGTATCGGCCCTCACGCACACTGGCCCGCTACATCCGGATGCGCGACATGACCTGCCGCTTCCCCGGCTGCACCGCCAAAGCCTGCGACATCGACCACGCCACCCCCTACCCAGGCGGACCCACCCACCCCGCCAACCTGCGCCAACTGTGCCGAAAACACCACCT
>NZ_JCALDB010000056.1:0-1345 GCF_059812645.1 Mycobacterium sp. NGS45
GGGCCTTGACCCCGGATGGTGGACACGGGATTTGGATTAAGCAGCTTCTGGCAGCGTAGCGAATGTGTGGGTGTTTTCGTAGCTGGCCGGGCTGGAATAGCGGCAGCGGGAGTGCCTCCGTTTCAGGTTGTATCGGACGAGCCAGCGGAACACTTCGCGGCGGCAGGTAGTAGCGTCGGGCCACTGGCTGCGGTCCTGCAGGATCTCGCGTTTGAGGCAGGCGTTGAACGATTCGGCGAGCGCGTTATCGGCACTTGACCCCACACCACCCATAGACTGGACGACGCCCAGATCTGCGCAGAGTGTCGCGAAAACCTTTGAGGTGTACTGACTTCCGTGATCTGAATGGAACACAGCACCCGCCAGTGAACCACGCAGCGCCTCGGCGGCGATGAGGGCATCTTCGACGAGTTCAGTACGCATGTGCTCAGCGATCGCCCACCCCGCCACTCGGCCGGAGAAGCAATCGATCACCGTCGCGAGATACAGATTCGACCCGGTCGCCAAGGGCAGGTAGGTGATGTCTCCGACGTACTTTTCGTTGGGTGCCGCTGCGGTGAAATCCCGGTTGAGCAGGTCCGGGACCTTCTGGTTGGCCGGATCCGGTGTGGTGGTCTGAACCCGGCGTCGGCGGCGGTAGCCGGCGATCTTGGCCGCCCGCATCACCCGTGCCACCCGTTTGTGGTTGACCCGCTCCTGCTCGGGCACGCCGTCGTTGAGTTCAGCGGTGATCCGCGGCGCCCCGTAGGTGTTGTCCACCTCATGGACGGTACGGATCCGTTCGGTCAGCGCCTGGTCAGCCGCTTCGCGGGCGGCGCGGCCTTCTGCACCAGCAAGCCAGGCGTAGAACGAGGAACGCGCGATCTCGACGATCGCGCACAGCCACTTCACCGGGTAGGTGTCGAGGTGGTCGGCGACGAATTGGAAGCGGCTCACCAGTTCGTCTCCCCGGCGAAATACTTGGCCGCCGACCGCAGAATGTCGCGCTCGGTGGACAACCGGGTCTTGTCCGCACGTAGCTGCCCTACTTCGGCACGTAGCCGGGCCAGCTCCTGGTCAGGAGATTCCGCGCCCGATACGTGTGCGGCCCCAATGGTCGGGTTACGGTGCCGAATCGGCACCCCAGCGGCCTTGCACCAGGCCGACAGCGTCACCCCACTGATGCCGAGTTCGTCAGCGATCTGGGTGATCGTCGCACCCTCAGTGTCGCGGTACAGCGCCACCGCGTCCCGCTTGAACCCATCGGGATAATTTTTCCTTGCCATCGGTGTCGATCATCTCGCTTCCCCCGCCAATCTTGCGGGATTCAGCGTGTCCAACACCTGGGGTCAGGCCCCCACCTTTG
>NZ_JCALDB010000057.1:0-1342 GCF_059812645.1 Mycobacterium sp. NGS45
GGGTAAGTCCCCTGGCGTGGTGGGGTTTCGGAACCCGGGTGTGACGGTGTCGGGCCCTGCCGGGTGTGTCGTTGCCGGTGTTGGGGTGGGCCATCGCGTAGTGGTCAGTGAGTTACCGACGAAAGTGACTCACGAAAGGATCCTCTACGCGATGACCCAGGACCATTCTGCCCTGCTTGCCCAGCTCGATGCGCTCAAGTCCGCTGATGGTGGGGCGGTGTTCGCCGAATTGATCCGTGCTGGGCTGCAGGCGCTGATCGAGGCCGAGGCCACCGAGGTGATCGGCGCGGGCCGCTACCAGCGCAGCGACGGGCGCACGGTGCACCGCAACGGGCATCGGCCCAAGACGGTGTCGACCACCGCCGGCGACGTTGAGGTGCAGATCCCCAAGCTGCGGGCCGGGTCGTTTTTTCCGTCGCTGCTGGAACGCCGGCGGCGCATCGATAAGGCCCTGCACGCGGTGATCATGGAGGCCTACGTGCACGGGGTGTCGACCCGCAGCGTCGATGACCTGGTCGCCGCGATGGGCGTCGAATCGGGGGTGTCCAAGTCGGAGGTGTCGAGGATCTGCGCCGGGTTGGACAAGGAGATCGAGGCGTTTCGCACCCGCAGCCTGGCCCATACGGAGTTCCCGTACGTGTTCTGCGATGCGACGTTCTGCAAGGTGCGCATCGGGGCGCACGTGGTCTCTCAGGCCTTGGTGGTGGCCACCGGGGTGTCCATCGACGGCACCCGCGAGGTGCTGGGCACCGCGGTCGGCGACAGCGAGTCCTACGAGTTCTGGCGCGAGTTCCTCGTCTCGCTGAAAGCACGTGGCCTGACCGGGGTGCATCTGGTCATCTCCGATGCTCACGCTGGACTCAAAGCCGCTGTGGCCCAACAGTTCGCCAACTCATCATGGCAGCGCTGCCGCGTGCACTTCATGCGGAACCTGCACACCGCGGTGGCGGCCAAGCACGCCCCGGCGGTGACCGCGGCGGTCAAGACGATCTTCGCTCACACCGATCCCAGCGAGGTGGCCGCCCAGTGGGACCGTGTCGCTGACACGCTGGCGCCCAGCTTCCCCAAGGTCGCGGCGATGATGGCCGAGGCCAAGACCGATGTGCTGGCGTTCACCGCGTTCCCGCGGGCTCATTGGCAAAAGATCTGGTCGAATAATCCCATTGAACGGTTGAACAAGGAGATCAAGCGTCGGGCCGATGTCGTGGAGATCTTCCCCAACCCCGCGGCGTTCCTGCGCCTGGCCACCGCGGTGGTCATCGAAGCCCACGACGAATGGCAAGTGACCCGACGCTACCTCTCCGATGTCTCCATGGACGAACTACGGGTCGTCATCGCCACC
>NZ_JCALDB010000058.1:0-1272 GCF_059812645.1 Mycobacterium sp. NGS45
GTCGTCCCCGATAACGACCATCTTGGGCGCCAGGTACTGCAGGAATGACGCCTCAAGCCCAGCCTGGGATGCTTCATCGACGATCACCACGTCGTAGAGGTTCGGTTGCACGCGCACTTGCTCAGCGATCCGGTACAGCGGCATGATCCATACCGGCACCGAAGGCCGACAACGATCCATGGCCTCCGCGATCGCCACGCGTTGCTTCGCGGCATACTTGCCGGTGCCTTTACCCAGTCTCGAGACCAGCTGGGCATACTGAGTGAGGTTGGCGCGGGCACTGCCCGTCAACCGGTCGGGGCTGACGGCATGACCCCACGCCCGCTCGGCAGCAAGGCTTTCCACTGCTGAGCGGAGCCGGTCCTCGATGGTGTTCAGCGTGACTTTCAGCGCGTTCACATCGTCACTGTCCTGCGCCAGGATCCAGCGGCCCGTCATCTCCCAGCGCCACGCCTGTTCAAAGGTTGCCAGCCGAGTATCCCACTCGGTAGCTGTTGGATCCTCGGCGATCGCGGCGGCCAGCTGCGGAGCAGAGTTGTCCAGCTGACCGCGGATGCGGTCGCGCTGCGTCACCGATTGCGCAACATGGTGCAGGTGCTGCAACCGCTGGTGAGCGCGTCCGTATCCGTCGACGTCGCGTCCGGAAACTGCGGCGGCCAACTGTGCGGTCACGCCGGGTGGATCGGGCAGCTGAGTGCGCTGCTGCAGTTCGTGGTGCAACCGGTCGATCGGCGAGGTGGCCGCCACGGCTTCGTCGGCCGCGGCTGCGGCCTCAACCAGGTCGGCATATCGCCGGATGTCTTGCAGATTGTTCCAATCCGGGACCGGCAGGTGGTTCAGTTGGAACCAGTGCCGTTCGACGTCGATCTGGTCACCGAGCGCGAGTACTTTTTCGAGTTGCTCTACCTCGGTCAGGTGCCACTGCAGCTTCTCTCCGAGGGTGTCCTCGTCAGGGATCTGTACCGTCGCCGGCAAAGCCTGGTCCAGCGCCGCAAGGGTTCGGACAGCTTCGACCCAGTCGATGAATATGGCTAGCTGTTCCTTGGTGACCGCGGGCAGATCGTTGATCTTGACCGCGGCGAAGAACGGCTCGGCTAACTTGATGCACTTGGGCGTGAATGCCCCCACCTTCGGGGTGCCGTCGGGACGCACCTTTATGGTGCCTCCGGAATCGAGATGAGACCACAGTGATTTCGCGATTTGCTGGTGCACGCCGAGGTCACCAGAGCCGACCACGACCGACGTAGTAGGTCCGATCCGCGTGATGAATAC
>NZ_JCALDB010000059.1:0-1248 GCF_059812645.1 Mycobacterium sp. NGS45
TCGCCGGAGTTTCGTGATCGTGCGTTGCGGTTGTTGGACACCATGATGGAGGCCTCGGATATTTCTGAGTTCGAGGCCATCAAGTCAGTGGCCAGCAAACTTGGTATCTCGGAGGAATCAGTGCGTCGATGGCGACGCAAAGCTCAGGTCGATGCCGGCGAGCGCGCCGGTACGACCAGCGCTGAGCACGCCGAGATACGGAAGCTCAAGCGTGAAGTCAGCGAATTGCGCAGAGCCAATGAGATTTTGAAGTCCGCGTCTGCGTTTTTTGCAGCGGAGCTCGACCGCCCCGTGACGAAATGATCGCCTTCATCGAGGCGCATCGCGATCAATTCGGGGTCGAGCTCATCTGCCGAGTGTTACGGGCAGCAATCCCGGGGTTCCTCACCGCCCGAGGGTACCGCGCCGCGCGGACCCGTCCGGCCTGCGATCGCGAGATCCGCGACGAACAGCTGATCGCTGACCTACGCACCGTGCACCGGGACAACTTCTCGGTCTACGGCGTCAAGAAGATGCATCAGGCGATGAAACGCCGAGGTTGGCGTCTGGGACGCGAACAAACGCGGCGGTTGATGCGCAAGGCCGGCCTGCGTGGCGTTCAGCGGGGGAAACCGGTGTTCACCACCGTCACCGACCCGGCCGATGCGCGGCCGGCCGATCTGGTCAACCGCCAGTTCAAAGCCCCCGCTCCGAACCGGTTGTGGGTTGCTGACATCACCTACGTGCGCACCTGGCAGGGATTCTGCTACACCGCATTCGTTACTGATGTCTGCACCCGCAAGATCGTCGGCTGGGCAGTCTCGGCGACGATGCGCACTGAAGATCTCCCACTGGAGGCATTCAATCATGCTGTGTGGCAAGCAGAGTCAGATCTTTCTGAGTTGGTACATCATTCCGACCGAGGGTCGCAATACCTCTCGCTGGCATACACCGACCGGTTGACCGAGCTCGGGATCGCGCCATCAGTGGGATCGCGCGGGGATAGCTATGACAACGCCCTCGCCGAGGCAGTCAACGCCGCCTACAAGACCGAGTTGATCAAGCGAGGCAAGCCGTGGCGGAGCGTCGATGACGTCGAACTGGCGACCGCCGCCTGGGTGGCCTGGTACAACCAGGAACGCCTGCACGAAGCCCTCGGCTACGTTCCACCAGCCGAGTACGAGGCCGCCCTCACCGGCGCCTCACACCCCGCGAGCCAGCCAACCCCGGCCCTCGTACCCAACTAGGAACAAAACCTGGGGTACTTCA
>NZ_JCALDB010000006.1:0-205059 GCF_059812645.1 Mycobacterium sp. NGS45
TGGCCAAAGAAATTCAAAGACCGTGATCCAGGCCGCGACGCTGCCCAACGAGCGCGTGCCAGAACGCCTGGCAGAGGGATGCCAACCCCAGCAGGCACGTGCCGGCCCCGAAGAAAGAAAACGGACAGCGGGGGACCGCGGTTCAGGCGTCGTTCGAGGAGTCGTCCGCGGCCGACGCATCGGAATCCGTCTCCGCGGACCCGGCAGCCCCAGCTGCGGCGGGCTTGCTCCCGACGGCTGCCGCATCGCCGGAGTCCGACGAATCACCCTGCCCGCCATCATCTTCCGCCCGCCGGCGACCAAACGTCAACCACCACCGCCGCGGCTTGCCACCGCCACCGTCGCCGTCGCCGTCGTCGCCCTCGTCGCCATCCTGGGTGAAGACCAACGTTTCCAACGGTGCGCCCTTGTAGACCACCAGGTACACGCTGATCGTGGTGACGATGACGATCATCAGCACTGGCCCCAGCACGATGCCCCAGAATCCGAACATGCCGATCCCGGCGAACACCGACACCAACATCAGCGCCGGATTCAGATGCGCGCTCTTGGGCACCAGGAACGGCCGCAGCGCATTGTCGATGTTGGTCGTCACCAGGACGTGGAACACCGCGACGAAGATCCCGCCGACCACGTTGCCGAACAGCGCCATCCCGATTCCCAACGGGATGGTGACGATGCCGCTGCCCAACGGGATGAAGGACAGCGCCGTCAAGAAGATGACGAACATGAAGAAGCCGTCGTGAATGCCGGCGATGTAGATCGAGATCGCCCCGGCGACGCCCTGGCACACCGCGATGATGAACTGCCCGCGCACCGTGGCACTGACCATCGCGCCGACCTTGGCCAGATAGATGTCGGAGACCTCAGAACCCAACGGATTGAGGTCGCGGAACAACTCGAGCACCCGTCGTCCACCGGCCACCAGCGCGACGAACACGTACAGGAAGATGATCGCCGAGGTGACCAGCATGACGATGCTGCCCACCGAACCGCGCGCGAAGTCCAACGCGATGTGTCCGAGGTTCTGGCCGGCGCTGGCGATGGCATCTTGCACGGATTCCGGTGTCAGCTCGATGTGGAAGAACGGCACGCGTTCCAGCAGCCGATTGGTGGAGTCGAGCAGCCGCTGGCCCAACGATGTGAGGTCGGTGTTGGACACCCAATGGCTGATCCCGGTGACCATCTGGCTGATCTGCAAGACCGCCAGCGCGATCACGCCCGCCAACGGAATCCCGACGATGAACAACGCGGCCAGCAGCGTCAGACCGGCCGAGACCCCGACACCGAACCGGGTGCGCAACCGGTCGAAGATCGGGTGGAACAGATAGGCCAGCACCGCGGCGACCGCGATCAGGATCAGGTAGCGACGCAGGAAGTACGCTCCGAAAGCCAGCGCGATCACCGTCAGGACGGCCAGCGCACGCTTCTGGGTGGGCGAGAACTCGTCGAGCATCGCGCCAATCGTAGGGTGCGGAGCTACTCCTGTCCCGCCAGATCGAGCAGCCGGGCCTGGATGTCGGGGTAGCGCATGAGATGCGCGCCACCGTTGAGGTCCAGGACCTCGCCGGTGAGCCAGGAGGCCTTGTCCGAGCACAGGAACGCGACCGCGTCGGCGACGTCCTGCGGTGTGCCGGTGCGTCCGAGCGGGGTGTTCTCGGTGTACTCCTCGATCACGCCGGGCACCAGCGCGGCGCCTTCGGTCAACGGGGTGTGCACGAAGCCCGGCGAGACCGCGTTGACGCGGATGCCGCGCGGCCCCAGTTCGAGCGCTGCGACCTGGGTCAGCATCGCCAGACCGGCTTTGGCCGCGCAGTAGGCGCTCATCCCGACCGCCGGTTGGCGGGCGTTCAACGACGCCAGCGACACGATCACACCGCCGGTGTCGAGCACCGTCGCGGCGTGCTTGAGCACCAGGAACGCGCCGGACAGGCAGACGTCGACGACCTCGCGGAACTGCTCGGCGGACAGGTCGGCGATCAGGCCGAACCCGCTGAAACCGGCACAGTTCACCACGACGTCGACGTCGTCGTGCGCAGCGAACAGCGCGCGCACCGAGTCCTCGTCGGTCACCTCGACGACGGCCGCGGTGTGCGGCGCACCCAACTGCCTCGCGTGGGCGGTGGCGCCGTCGAGGTTGCGGTCGGCCAGCACCACGGTGCGACCTTCGGCGGCCAGCGTCTGCGCGGTGGCCCAGCCGATCCCCGACGCCGCCCCGATCACGACGGCTTTGCCGGTGCCGCTCATGACTGCTGTGCCTCCGACTCGCTGTCCGGGCGCGGATCGGCCCATTTGTTGGCGATCGCGCCCCACGGGTCGGCGTAGGTTCGGCCGCTGCCGTGATAGGCGCCCTTGCGGGTCAGGAACCAGCGTGCCAGCGGTCCGGCGGGTCGGAGCAACGCGCGCTTCCAACCCATCTCATCGGCCAACTCGGCGATCATGTCCGGCCACGAATGTCGTTGATGGCCAAGAACTTCCTGCGCCCGACTGCTGTCCATCCAGTCGGTGTTGAACCAAGCCGAGTCGTCCTTGGGGTCACCGGGCAGCCCGGCCGGAACCCCGCCGGGCATGCCCAGAGCGGCGACGACGGCGGGCGCGACGTCGCCCTGGAGCTGACGGTGACTGTCGTCGCCGCCGATCAGCAGGGTCTCGCCGACCGCGGGCGCAGTCGTGGCGGCCGCGAACGCGAACGCCACGTCGCGCACGTCGACGGTCTGCAGCCGACCGTCAGTGGGCAGCATGGACTCGAAGTAGAAGTTGTCGATCGACTTCAGGTAGGCGCCCATGTTGACGGTCAACACACCGCCCAGCCGCAAGATCAGCCAGTCCAGTGCTGAGCCGCGCACCAGGTCCTCGGCGGCGACCTTGTGCGCGCCGTAGACGTCGGCGGGGTTGGTGGGGGTGTCCGGCGTCAGCGGACCGGCCACGGTGTGCGGATTGCGCGAGCCGTACACCGCGATGCTGGACGCGAGCACGAAGCGCGGCGGGGTCGGCGCCTTGGCGGCCGCAGCCAACAGGTGCGCGGTGCCGTCGACGTTGACTTTCCGGGCCAATGCCTTGCGGGTGTAGATGAACGGCGGGATCACCGCGGCCAGGTGCACGATCGCCTCGGGTTTGGTGCTGGCGATCAGGGCGTCGACGGCGGCCGGGTCGGTCAGGTCGGCGTACCGGGCCTGCACACCCGCCGGCAACGCAGCCGCTGCCTTGCGGTTAGCAGGAATGTCCAGGTCGGTGGCCACCACGGAGCGACCTTGGGCAGCCAATTGCTGCACCGTCGCCGAGCCGACCAAACCGAATGCCCCGGTGACCAGAACCGTCATGTGTCTCCCATCGTTGTGGACTCGGCAACAGTCCTACGCATCATTGCCTATCTGGCTGGTTCGAAACAGGGTGACGGCCCGGTTGGTCCGAGAACGCGGCACCGCGAGCGTCATGGAGCCCGTCCTGCGGTCCGTTGTGTCAGGGAATCTGCCCGACGGCGTCGTCACGGGCGGCGAATGCACCGGAAGCCGATATGACTCATGCCGGTGTCGATCGATTGTGGGCGGCGCGCTGCCGGCCGGTACCGACGGCAGTAGCTGTCGGCGCACAGGAAGGATCCGCCCTTGATCACCTTGCGTGGAACCTGGAACTGCGGCTGGGCCGGATCGTAACTGTCTGCCGCGCAGCAGGTTTGCTGGCCGCGCTGGGGGCCGTACCAATCGGTGGTCCATTCCCAGACGTTGCCGGCCATGTCGAACAGGCCGTAACCGTTGGCCGGGAAGCTGCCCACCGGGCTGGTCTGCCCGTAACCGGTTTCGGGCAGGTAGGGGAACTCGCCATGCCAATAGTTCGCCAGTCGCTGGCCGGGCTGCTCAGGCTCTTCGCCCCAGGTGTAGGCCGCACCGGGCAGGCCGGCGCGTGCTGCGGTCTCCCACTCGGCTTCGGTGGGCAGGTCCAGACCGGTCCAGTGCGCGTAGGCCGCGGCGTCCTCGAACGCAATGTGCACGACCGGGTGGTCAGCCCGGCCCGCCAGCGACGGGCGCGGTCCGCGTGGGTGGTTCCAGCAGGCCCCCGGCGTCCAGACCCACCATTGGCTCAGATGCCGCAGATCGACCGGGCCTGGGGTGCGGCGGAAGACCATCGAACCCGGCTGCAGGTTCTGCTTCGGCGCACCCGGGTAGTCGTTGGGGTCCAGCGGGTGTTCGGCGACAGTGACGTAGCCGGTGGCCGCGACGAACTCGGCGAATTGCGCGTTGGTCACCAGATGGCGCTGCAGCCAGAAGCCGTCGGTGGCCACGGCCCGGGTGGGGCCTTCCTCCGGGTAGTGCTGGTCGGAGCCCAGCACCGCCGTCTGAGCCGGTACCCAGACCTCGTCGACGTCAGGCAAAGACCGTCGCCCACTCGTCACGCATGCTCGCCACGGTCCAACCGCAATCGGCGGCAAGCTGCAACGCCCGCTCGGCGCCGGCCCGGTAGGCGAATTCGCGGTCGCTGTCGTCATGGTCGACGAGCAGACGGAAACCGTTGGTGTACTGCAACATCTCGATGTCGCCGTTGGAGTTGCCGGCCGCGAACACCGGCCGCCGCCCGGTGCGGCCCCAGATCCGTACCGGTTTGACTGGGCCGTCGTCGAGGAATTCCGGTCGGTTGGTGGTGCGCAACTCGCCATCGATGAAGTCCAGGCCCACCGAACTGCCGATCACCCGTTCCGGCGGGATCCCATACATGGTCGAGGTGACCGGCCGCATGAAGTCTCGGCCACCGCCGGAGACGATGTAGTTGGTGAACCCGTTGTCTTCCAGATAGCGCAGCAGTTCGACCATGGGCAGGTATCCGCAGGCCGTGTAGGGCCGGTCCAGTGTCGGGTGGTTGGCTTCGGCGAAGAACGCCCGGACCCGGTCGGCATGCTCTTCGACGGTCAACCCCTGATAGGCCGAAAGGATACCGGCAGCAAGGACTTTCATGGCTGAATCGTCGCCTTCGTAATGGCGGGTGACAGCATCGCCGAACCAGCCCAGGTCTCCGGAGGCGGCCGCGGAATACGGCTGCTGGGTGGCCAGTCCCGGGTCGGCCGCGGCCTGCTCGGCCAGTCGGCGGACCAGGAAGTCCAACTGGATGTAGGCCGGCTTCTCACACCACAGCGTGCCGTCGTTGTCGAATACCGCCACGCGTTCCTCGGGCGCGACGGCGTCGACGGTCCGCTGCACGAAGCCGACGATGGCCGACTTGGTCGGACCGTCCCTCCAGGACTCGAGCATCTAGTCGCCCGCCAGGAATGCCTCGAGCTTCTTGACGGCTTGGTCGACGCTGAAGGTGGCGGGTTCATGGCGCGGCGGGAACTCCTTGAATGTCTCCAGGAACTTGGTGGCCATCGCCGTCATGTAGAAGGCGAAGTAGTCGTGGCGCAGGAACCATTCGTAGTAGGTGTTGGAGGTGATGTCGGCGTACTCGAACGGGTCGGTGCGTAGGTTGAACAGCTTGGGTACCCGAAGCTGGACGAACGGCTCGGCCCACACCTGCAGGGTGCCGGTGCAGCGCTGCTCGAGGAACACCGCCTTCCAGTTCTCGAACCGCAGGGCCACCAGGTCGCCGTCGTCGGAGAAGTAGAAGAAGCCGCGCCGCGGGCTGTGCTCGACCTCGCCGGTCAGATAGGGGAGCAGATTGAATCCGTCGATGTGCACCTTGTACTCGACGTCCCCGATCCGGTGTCCCTTCTTCAGTTTCTCCATGATGTCTGGGTCGCCGGCGGCGGCCAGCAGCGTCGGCAGCCAGTCGTGGTGCTGGATGATCTCGTTGGAAACGCTGCCCGCCTTGATCTTTCCGGGCCAGCGGATCAGTTCCGGGACGCGGAAGGCGCCCTCCCAGTTGGTGTTCTTCTCGCTGCGGAACGGGGTGGTGCCGCCGTCGGGCCAGGTGTTGCGGTGCGGTCCGTTGTCGGTGGAGTAGATGACGATGGTGTCCTCGGCGATGCCCAGTTCGTCGAGCACGTCGAGCACCGTGCCGACATTGCGGTCGTGATCGATCATGGTGTCGTGGTACGGCGACTGCCACAGGCCCGCCTGTCCGCGGCTCTCCGGTTTGGTGTGGGTGTAGAGATGCATGTGGGTGAAGTTGCACCATACGAAGAACGGGTTGCCAGCGGCGTGTTGGCGGCGGATGTAGTCGACGGTGGCATCGGCGATGTCGTCATCGATGGTCTCCATCCGCTTGGCGGTCAGCGGCCCGGTGTCCTCGATGGTCTGCTTGCCCACCGGACCGTACTTCGGATCGTCGGGTTCGTCGGACAAGGCTTCGGTGGCCTTGCATTTGAGTACCCCGCGAGGCTTGGCCAGGTTGTGCAGGATCGGGAACCGGTCCTCGTCCGGGTAGTCGAACTGCTCGGGCTCTTCTTCGGCGTTGAGGTGATACAGGTTGCCGAAGAACTCGTCGAAGCCGTGCACGGTCGGCAGATACTTGTTCAGGTCGCCAAAGTGGTTCTTGCCGAACTGACCCGTCGCGTACCCGAGCGGTTTCAAGAGTTCGGCGATGGTGGGATCCTCGGCTGCCCAACCGATCTCGGATCCTGGTATCCCTACTTTGCTCATACCGGTCCGGTAGACGCTCTGGCCGCTGATGAACGCGGCGCGGCCGGCGGTACAACTCTGCTCACCATAGGAATCGGTGAACCGCATGCCCTCGTCGGCGATGCGGTCGATGTTGGGTGTGCGGTAGCCCATCAACCCGTCGCTGTAGCAGGACAGGTTGCTGATCCCGATGTCATCACCCCAGATGACCAAGATGTTTGGCTTATCGGCCGGCATGTCGGGTCCCTCACTGGTCAAACGGATCCCGGCCCGCCTCAAGCGTAGGTGGACCGGGCGGTGGGCCGGGCGGTTTTCTGGAGCCTGTACCAAACTGCCCCCTCGTCCGTTTGTCGCTCTTCACTTCCACCCGCTTACCCGGCCTGAATCCGCCGCGGAAAGGAAACGAAAGAGCGGCGGGCATGGGTTCGGCATTGGCCAACCGATTGGTGGTGGTAAGACCAGAGGCGTGGATGATGCAGAGGCCGTGACGCAGTCGACGTCCGCCGATGCCGCCGACCAACGATCGACCGCGATCTCCGGCACCGGCCTGCGGATCGCCGTCCAAACTCTGCACCCGGGCTACTTCGCCTTGGTCATGGCGACCGGCATCGTGTCGATCGCGATGCAGTACCACAACCTGCACGCCCTCTCGGTCGCCCTGTTGTGGATTGCCGGCCTGGCCTATCTCATCCTGATCGGCCTGACGGTGGCCCGCATCGTCGCGTTCCGGCGCAACTATTTCGATGATCTGCTCGACCCGAAGCGCGGCTTCTCGACCTTCACCTTCGTCGCGGCCACCGACGTGCTCGGCACCAGAATCGCCGGCGACGGGCACATCCGCGTGGCGCTGGTGCTGCTGCTGATCGGGGTGATCGCCTGGCTGGTGCTCGGCTACGTTGTCCCCTGGACGGCGGTGCTGGGCCGCGCCGTGCGGCCGGTCCTGCAAAGCGCCAACGGCAGCTGGTTCATCTGGGCGGTGGCCAGCCAGTCGGTCGCGGTGCTGGCCGCC
Organism: Mycobacterium sp. NGS45; assembly: GCF_059812645.1. Lineage (NCBI taxonomy): Bacteria > Bacillati > Actinomycetota > Actinomycetes > Mycobacteriales > Mycobacteriaceae > Mycobacterium > Mycobacterium sp. NGS45. The sequence continues at coordinate 7,555 of NZ_JCALDB010000006.1, forward strand.
GTGCTGCAACCCGAGGTCGAAACCGGACAACGCGAACTGGCACTGGTCGCGGTGTTCTCGTGGTCGGTCGGTGTCTTCCTGTATGCCGCGGCCGGATTGTTCGTGGCGATGCGGTTGCTGCTGTACCCACTGCGCCCAGAGGACCTGACCCCGCCGTACTGGGTGGCGATGGGAGCCACCGCCATCACCGTCGTCGCGGGGGCACGCATTGTCGAGATGGCCGACGCCCCAATGGTTGCCGCCACTCGCGGACTGATTGCCGGTGCGTCGGTGTTCTTCTGGGCATTCGGCACCTGGCTGATTCCCCCGCTGGTCGCCGCCGGAATCTGGCGACACGTGCGCCATCGCATCCCGCTGCGCTATGACCCCACGCTGTGGAGCGTGGTCTTCCCGTTGGGCATGTACGGCGTCGGCGGACACTACCTCGGCCGGGCTGACCACCTCCCGATCGTGGAACACATCGGCTACGTCGAGAGCTGGGTCGCGTTGGCGGCCTGGGCTCTGACCTTCCTGGCGATGCTGTACCACGTCGGGACCACGGTGTGGCCCCGCGAGCGAGCGCGCGCGGGCGAGCGGCGCTGAACGCCCGGTAGCCGGCACTGCGCCGGCCGGGCCGGGCCGCACGGCACACTGTTCGGATGTCCGATCATTCGCTGCGCCAGGTCGCGGCGGTCACCGCCCCGATCGGGCTGGCATTCATCCCGCTCGGTGTGGCCTTGGGCCTGCTGGTGGTACACGCCGGCCTGCCCTGGTGGTGGGCGCCGGTGTTCGCAGCGGTGATCTATGCGGGCTCACTGGAGTTCCTGATCGTGGGTTTGGCGGCGACCGCCGCGCCACTGGGCACCGTGGCGCTGACCTCGTTCATCGTCAACAGCCGGCACGCCTTCTACGCGCTGTCCTTCCCACTGCACCGGGTCACAGGCGTGCCGGCCAAGCTGTACAGCACCTACACGCTGTCCGACGAGGCCTACGCCGTGGCGGTCAGCCCGGCCGCAGCCTCCTGGACCACCCGGCCGATCCTGGTCATGCAGGCCAGCCTGCAGGCGCTGTGGGTCACCGGAGCTGCAATGGGTGGCCTGATCGGCGCCGCCATACCGATCGAGCGGCTGCAGGGTCTGGACTTTGCGCTGACGGCGTTGTTCATCGTGCTGGCCATCGATGCGTACCGGCAGCGCCCCGATCGGCTTACCGCGCTGATCGCAGTCGGTTGCGCGGTGCTGGCCTGGCTGGCGGCCCCGGACCAACTGCTGGTTGCCGCGTTCGCAGGCTTCACGGTCGTGCTGATAGCCCGGATGGTCTCGGGGGAGCGCGACGATGCCTGAGGGTGCGGCCTACATCGCGCTGGTGGTGGCCGTCGCCGCAGCCATCACCTGGGCGCTGCGGGTGATACCGTTTGCGGTGTTGGCGCCGATGCGGCACAGCGCGGTGGTTCGGTATCTGAGTACGCACATGCCGCTCGGGGTGATGGTCATCTTGGCGATCTACACCCTGCGCGGGCACACCGACGGCAGCACCCGGCAGCTGCTGTGGCTGGTCATCGCGGCGACGCTGACCGCCGCGCTGCAGTGGCGCTACCGGCACGCACTGGTGTCGATCCTGGTCGGTACGACGACCTATGTGGTGCTGATGTCCTTCTGGGGCTGAACGGAATTCAGCCGGCAGCCGCCAACGCGGCGCGGTCTGCAGCCCTCGGCTCGGGTGCTGCCGAAGCCATTTCTTCGAACAGCTCCATGTAGTACGGCAGGCATTCGCGCATGGCCTGCTTGGTGGTGAACACCGGTTCGTAGCCCAGGTCGCGGCGGGCCTTGGCGGTGGAGAAGTAGTTGTCCAGATAGAGCCGTTCCACGCTGAGCGGTTCGAGCAGCGGCTCGGGCAGGCCAAACCGGAAATGCAGCCACTGCCAAGCCGTCATCGCGCGGTGCACCAGCCGGCCAGGCACCCGCAACCGCGGCAACGAGCGGCCACATGCGCCGACCACCGGCCGGGCGAACTCGAACATGTTGATCGGCTCACCGTCGTTGATGAAATAGGCCTGCCCGGGCGCGGTGCCGCCCGGGACCAGGTGCTCGGCGGCCAGGATGAAACCGTGAATCAGGTTGTGCACGTAGGAGTTGTCGAGCTTGATCCGCTTGCTGCCGACCAGCACCTTGACGTGTCCGGCCTGCACGCTCTCGAACACCTTGCGGAACATGGTCTGATCGCCGCGACCCCAGATCCCGGACGGGCGAATCGAGCAGGTGAGCATGCCGTGTGCGCCGTTCTCGGCCAGCACGAACTTCTCCGCCACCACCTTGGTCTCGGTGTAGAGGTCGTTGAAACGTGTTGTGTACGGCAGGGATTCGTCGCCGTTTGCGATGGTCTGGCCGCCCATCACCACGCTGTTGGATGCGGTGTAGACGAAGCGTCGAACGCCGGCGGTCTGCCCGGCGCGTACCAGGGATTTGGTGCCTTCGACGTTGACGGCGAAACTGCGCTGCCGGTATTCGGGGGTGACCGAGGTCCCGCCCATCAAATCGATGATCGCCGCGGTGTGGAACACCGTGTCGATCCCGTCGACCGAGCGGGCGACGTCGTCGTCGTTGGTGATGTCACCCACCAGAACCTCGAGTCGGGGGTGCTCGGGTAGTGGGGACGGCACCCGGTCGAAGGATCGGACGTGGTGGCCGCGGTCGAGCAGTTCGGTCACCAGATTGGCGCCGACGAAGCCGGAACCGCCGGTCACCAGGACCCGGCCGAGGTCGGTGGTCAATGTTGCGTCACCCATGAACGATCACCGTACCAGGGAAATAGAACCTGTTCTAGTTTTTTCTCGGATTGGTGTAAAGCGCAGCCTCAGGTGCCGGGGGAGTCGTCCTCGTCGCCGTCGGCGGCCAATGCGTCGGAAACCCGTTGGCGCGCTCCGGCGAGGTGTTGCTCGCAGCGTTTGGCCAGCTTCTCCCCCCTTTCCCAGAGCGCCAGCGACGCATCCAGATCCAGTCCGCCCTGCTCCAGGGTGCGCACCACCTCGATGAGTTCATCGCGGCACTGCTCATACCCGAGCTCACTAATGTCTCTAATGTTCTCGCTCATCCGGCTCCGTCGTCGCTTCCCGTGCTGGTCGCCGCGACCGTGCCGTCGGCGACTCGAATGGTCAATTCGGTACCGGCCGGCGCATCTGCCACCGACCGCAGCACCCGGGTCCCGGTGCGCACCACCGCGTAGCCGCGGGCGAGGGTCTGCGCCGGACCGAGCGTCGAGAGCCGAGCCGAGAGGTGCTCGATCCGGTCGGTCTCGGCGTCGATGAGCCGTTGCACGTCGCGGCGCACGGCGCTGCGTGCGCGCTCGATCTCGTCGGCGCGCGCGTCGATGGCCCGTAACGGCTCGGCCAACACCGGGCGGCTGCGCAACTGCAACAGGTGCCGTTCTTCACGAATCACCCAGTTGCGCAACGCTTGTGCGCTGCGCCGACGCAGATCGGCGACCAGCGAAGCTTCCGCTGCGGCGTCCGGCACGATCCGCTTGGCCGCGTCGGTGGGGGTGGCCGCGCGCAGGTCGGCCACCAGATCCGAGAGCGGATTGTCCGGCTCGTGGCCGATCGCGCTGACCACCGGCGTGCGGCAGGCGGCGATCGCTCGGCACAGGGTCTCGTCGGAGAACGGCAGCAGATCCTCGACGCTGCCGCCACCGCGAGCCAGCACGATCACGTCGACGTCGGGATCGCCATCGAGTTCGGTCAGGGCCGCCACTATCTGTGCGACGGCGGCCGGTCCCTGCACGGCGGTGTTGCGGACGGCGAACCGCACCGCCGGCCAGCGGCCGGCGGCCACCGAGGTGACGTCGTGTTCGGCCGCGCTGGCCCGGCCGGTGATCAATCCGATGGTGTTCGGCAGGAACGGCAGCGGTCGTTTGAGTCGCGGATCGAACAGCCCCTCGGCGTCGAGCAACCGACGCAGCCGTTCGATGCGGGCCAACAGTTCGCCGACGCCGACCGCGCGGATCTCGCTGATCCGCAACGAGAAGGTGCCCCGACCGGTGTAGAACGACGGTTTGCCGCGCACCACCACCTGGGTGCCTTCGGTCAGTTTCACCGGCGCCGCGGCCACCAGATCACGCGGACAGGTGATGGTCAGCGACATGTCGGCCGCCGGGTCGCGCAGTACCAGGAACGCCGTCGACGAGCCCGGACGCAAGGTCAGCTGCGCAATCTGGCCCTCCACCCACACCGTGCCCAGCTTGTCGATCCAGCCGGCCACCCGGATGGCGACGGCGCGCACCGGAAACGGGTTCTCCGGTGCCTGCCCCTGAGCGGGTGCGGTCACTTCGCGGAAGCGCGCGTGATCCTGTTGGCCAGCAGAGTCTGGAACGGGGCGCGGGCCTTACCGGCCTCTTCGTAGGCCAGCAGCGCCTCGAGGTCCTCGACCGACAGCGACTGCAACCGCGCCCGCACCTGGGCCAGCGTCAGGTTGTCGTAGTCGATCTCGGTGACGATCTCGGGAGTGCCGGCCGCACCTGCGGCCGCGGCGTCCGGGGCGGCGGCGGCCGGGGCCTGCTCGGCCGCGTCGGCGGCGTCGGCCACCGAGTACAGCGCGAACCGGCCCTCGGTCTTGCGCTCAGAAGAACTGGGTTGGTCGTCGAGATCCTCGTCGAAGGTCGCCCACTCGGGCTGCTCGTCCTTGGCCGGGAACAGCGACTCCAGGGTCTCGTCGCCCCTGATGACGAAGTCGGCGACATCTTGCTGCATCTTCATCACCAGGTGCGCCACCTGGCTGGCCATGGTCATCGGCAGGGTGAGGATGGTTTGCGGCAGCTTGATCGTCTCATCGACCGCGGTCGCTGCCACCCCAATCAGCAACCGGACGCCATACGGTGCACTAGACATGGCTGCAAGAGTACGGGTGGCCGATCGTCATGGGTGATCAGTACCCTGGTTGACATGCCGCCAACCGTCAACATGGGTATTCCGGGTGCCGCGCGATCGGTGTCCGATCTGGCGGCCCCCACCAGCAAGCGGGTTTTGCTCGCCGAGCCACGCGGGTACTGCGCCGGGGTCGACCGCGCGGTCGAGACCGTCGAACGCGCCCTGGAGAAGCACGGCGCCCCGGTCTACGTGCGCCACGAGATCGTGCACAACCGGCACGTGGTCGAGACGCTGGCCAAAGCCGGCGCGGTGTTCGTCGAGGAGACCGATGAGGTACCGCACGGTGCCATCGTGGTGTTCTCCGCGCACGGTGTGGCCCCGACCGTGCACCAGATCGCCGCCGAGCGGGACCTCAAGGTGATCGACGCCACCTGCCCGCTGGTCACCAAGGTGCACAACGAGGCCAAGCGGTTCGCGCGCGACGACTACGACATCTTGCTGATCGGGCACGAGGGCCACGAAGAGGTGATCGGCACCGCCGGCGAGGCACCCGACCATGTGCAGGTGGTCGACAACCCGGACGCGGTCGACAACGTCACGGTGCGCGACGAGAACAAGGTGATCTGGCTGTCGCAGACCACGCTGAGCGTCGACGAGACCATGGAGACCGTGCGCCGGCTGCGGGAGAAGTTCCCCACCCTGCAGGATCCGCCCAGCGACGACATCTGCTACGCCACGCAGAACCGCCAGGTCGCGGTCAAGGCGATGGCGCCGGAATGCGAGCTGGTGATCGTCGTCGGCTCACGCAACTCGTCGAACTCGGTGCGGTTGGTCGAGGTGGCGCTGGGCGCCGGCTCGAGAGCAGCGCACCTGGTGGACTATGCCGAAGACATCGACCCGGCCTGGTTGGACGGTGTCACCACCGTCGGCGTGACGTCTGGTGCCTCGGTGCCCGAGATCTTGGTGCGCGGCGTGCTGGAACGGCTGGCCGACCACGGCTACGACACCGTGCAGTCGGTCACCACCGCCAACGAGACGTTGGTGTTCGCGTTGCCGCGCGAGATCCGGCCCGCACGCCGCTGAAATTTCCTACACCCGACCGCCGGTCGGTGCTGCGCTGATCAGCGCCAGTCCTCGTGATCCTCGCGGGCCCGACGCGGCCGGCGGAATTCCGGCTGATCCGGCTCCTCGGGCGGGGCGCCGCGGTAGCGCACCCGCGACACCGGATGGTGGGTGGTGTCGCCGTCGGCGTGCCGGCGTCGCGGTGGGAGCGGCTCGTAGCGATCCGGGCCCGGCTCGGCGGCGTAGCGGTCTTGCTGCCGCGGCGCGGCATACCGGCCGGGCGGTTCGTACGGGTCGTAGCGATCCGCGCGCCGCCGGGGACGTTCGTAGGGGTCGACGCGTCGGCGTGGCTCGGCCCGGTAGTCCGGCCGGGGCCGACGGGTCGGGTCGCCGTCCTCGCGGCGCCGGCGTGGCCGGTATTCACCGGCCGGGTCGACATCGGCGGGCGGCCGACGACGACGCGGCCGAGGCGCGACGTCGACGTCGTCGGGATCATCCATGGGGGGCCGGGCGTGCCGTGAACGGGTGGCTGCGGTACGTCGGGTTGGCCGCTCGCGGCCCGGCCGCCGGGACGGCGCCGGGCGATCGATCGCGTGCTTGCGGGAGTCTTCGTCGTCGCTGACACCGCGGCTGGCGGCCAGCTCCGCGAACTTGGCCCGGAGCCCGGCCAGCGCGCCCGACGCCGCTGAGACCAGTGCCCCGACCCGGCCGGCCGGAGCGGCCTCGGCCGTGCGGGTCCGGACTCTGCCGCTGGGTTTGGCAGCGTCGCGCTGAGTGGCCTTGGCGGGTGCGCCGAAATACCAGCGGGCCATCCCGATCAGCAACACCAGCACCGCGACCGTGAACATCAGCAAGAACCGTTCGATCAACGGATAACCGCAGTTGATCAGGATGTCCTTGATGCCGGCGATGTCGGAATAGTGGAACAGGAAGTAGGCGCTCGGCACCGCGACGAACAGGATCAGCGGTGGCTGCACCACCGCGGTGAACACCCCTTCTTGGCGGACGGCCAGCACGGCCGCCAGGCAGCCCACCGTGTACGACACAGCGAACGCTGCGGTCAGCTCCTTGCTGCCGGAACCGGCGTCGAAGGCGAAGCCGAGGGCCGTGCACAAGACGGCGATGACGATGGCGCCCCACCACGGCACACCAGCGATATCGGGGTGCGCCGAGCGAAGTGGGGCGGCAATCGACGACCTTGCCCGCTGCGCTGACACATGTAGACCGTACCGGCTGCAGCTGAGCACGGACCGTCGGTGGGGATGTGGCGCCCGTCGCTGTCATCGGGTGGCCCGGGACGCCCACCGGCTGGAGCGGGGGTGGTGGCCGCGCTCCGATGCCGTGATTCGCGGTAGCCGCCTTTAGACTTGTGACCCCGTGAGCCTGAACCTCGGAATCGTCGGCCTGCCCAATGTCGGAAAGTCGACGCTGTTCAACGCGTTGACGCACAACGACGTGCTGGCGGCCAACTACCCGTTCGCGACGATCGAGCCCAACGAGGGCGTGGTTCCGCTGCCCGACCCCCGGCTGGACAAGCTCGCCGAGATCTTCGGTTCGGAGAAGACCGTGCCGGCGCCGGTGACCTTCGTCGACATCGCCGGGATCGTCAAGGGCGCGTCCGAGGGCGCCGGGCTGGGCAACAAGTTCCTGGCCAACATCCGCGAGTGCGATGCCATCTGTCAGGTGGTGCGGGTGTTCGCCGACGACGACGTCGTGCACGTTGACGGGCGGGTGGATCCGAAGTCCGACATCGAGGTGATCGAGACCGAACTGATCCTGGCCGACCTGCAGACCCTGGAGAAGGCGGTGCCGCGGCTGGAGAAGGAAGCCCGCAACAACAAGGAACGCAAGCCGGTGCTGGATGCCGCGGTGGCGGCCCAGGCGGTCTTCGACGACGGCAAGACGCTGTTCTCCACCGGCCAGGACTGGTCGGTGTTGCGCGAGCTCAACCTGCTGACCACCAAGCCCTTCCTGTACGTGTTCAACGCCGACGAGCCGGTGCTGACCGACGAAGCCCGCAAGGCCGAGCTGCGCGAACTGGTGGCGCCGGCCGACGCGGTGTTCCTGGACGCCAAGATCGAAGCCGAGCTGCTCGAACTCGACGACGAGTCGGCGATGGAGCTGCTGGAGTCCATCGGCCAGACCGAGCGCGGCCTGGATGCGTTGGCGCGCGCCGGTTTTCACACCTTGAACTTGCAGACCTATCTGACTGCCGGGCCCAAGGAAGCGCGGGCCTGGACCATCCACCGCGGCGACACCGCCCCCAAGGCGGCCGGGGTGATCCACACCGACTTCGAGAAGGGCTTCATCAAGGCCGAGGTGGTGTCCTTCGACGACCTGGTCGAGGCCGGGTCGATGGCTGCCGCCAAGGCCGCCGGCAAGGTCCGGATGGAGGGCAAGGACTACGTGATGGCCGACGGCGACGTGGTGGAATTTCGGTTCAACGTCTAGCGAACTCGGCGTCTACCGGTATTCCGACACGATGCGGTGGTCGATCGAGACGGTGCGCTTGCGCGCGTGGCAGCATTGCCGCATGACGATCCTGGTCAACGTCGACAACTTCGTCCGGGCGGAGACTCACCGGACGTTCGCCGATACCCAGGCTGCCGCGGGCGGGATCGGGAAGTTCCGGCACAACCGCACTCCGGCGAGCATCGATGAGCAACTGGTCATCCGGCTCAATCGAGACACCCTCTACAGCTTTGCGGTGGTCGACCTCGCCCAGTCGGCGAGGCTCACGCTGCCCGACGCCCAAGGCCGCTACCTGTCCGCGATGGTCGTCAACGAAGACCATTTCGTCAACGAGGTCATCCACGATCCCGGCGAACACGTCTTGACCGCCGACGAGTACGGGTCGCGCTACGTCCTGATCGGTGTGCGCATCCTGGTCGATCCGCGAGACCCCGCGGATGTCGGGGCCGTTGTCGCACTGCAGGACGCACTCCAGATCACCACCGAGGCCGCCGAGGCGTTCGTGTTGCCCGACTACGACGTAACCAGCCAGGACACCACTCGCGCCGCCCTGCTCGAACTCGCGCGCGGGCTCAATGGTTTCGATGCGATGTTCGGGCGACGGGAGGACGTCGATCCGGTCCGGCACCTGATCGGCTGTGCCGCCGGCTGGGGCGGGTTGCCCACCTCAGAGGCCAGCTACGTCGGCGTCGACCCCGGCGTCCCGCCCGGTGACTACCAATTGGTGTTCACAGACGTGCCGGTGGACGCCTTCTGGTCGGTGTCGGTGTACAACGCCCGAGGCTTCTTCGAGAAGAACGCCCAGGACCTCTACACCGTCAACAGTGTCACCGCGCAGCGCGACGACGACGGTTCGGTCACCGTCCGTTTCGTTGCCCCGGCAGCAGAGGACATCCCGCCGAATGCGATCGTCACCCCAGAAGGATGGAACTACCTCATCCGGCTGTACCGGCCTCGGGCCGAGATCCTCGACGGCCGTTGGGCGCCGCCGACGCTGCAGCGGGTGGGTTCCTGACGACACGCTTTAGGCTCGACGATTGGCCGCATGCCGCCGGGGGACGCGGGCCGTGGACGAAGGAGCACAGATGTCCGAGGTAGAGCTGCCGCCGTGTCCGCAATGCCGTGAGGCATTCACGTATGAGCAGGGGCCGGTGCTGGTATGCCCGATGTGCGGCCATGAGTGGACGGCGGGTGAGGCGGCATCCGAGGATGCGGCAGCGGACGGCGGATCCGGGGAGATCACCGACGCGGTGGGCAACGTCCTGGCTGACGGTGACACCGTGACGGTGGTGAAGACGGTCAAGGTCAAGGGTGGCGGTGGCGCCGTCATCAAGGCGGGCACCAAGGTGCGCGGCATCCGGCTCATCTCGGACGGCGTCGGCGACCACGACATCGACGCGAACGTGCCGGGTCTGGGTCGCATGCAACTCAAATCCAGTGTGGTGAAGAAGGTCGGTTGACCGGAATGCCTCGTCACCCCGAGTTGCTGCATCATCTGATCGCCGCTGTCGCCCGGACCGCACCGGATCGGCAGGCTGTCGTCGTGCCGGGCGGGCCGGCGGTCACCTTCGCCGAGTTCGATGACCTGGTGCGCGGGACGGCCAAGTGGGTCGCCGCCCGCACCCGTCGTGGTGATCGCGTCGCGGTGATCGCCGACAACGGTCTGGACTACGCGCGGCTCTACTACGGCGTGCCGCGCGCCGGCCGGCTGCTGGCGTTGATCAACCAGCGGCTCGGTCCCGCCGAGCAGGCCGCCCAGCTGGCTCTGGTGGACCCGGCCGTGATCGTGGGCGACGCCGGCTACCTGCGGCAGCTTCCGCAGTCTGCGGTGCCGCGCATCGCATTCCAGGAGCCGCAGTGGCGCAACTCCGCTGCCACGCCGGACACCGCGCCGGCCCCCGAACCCGAACCCGACGACCCGGCCTGGCTGCTGTTCACCAGCGGTTCCACCGGGGATCCGAAAGCCGTTGTGCACAGCCACCGTTCACTGCTCGCCGCGGCGTGGGGCACGGTGGAGGGCAGATCGGTCCGTCCCGGCGGGGTGTATCTGCAGCAGTTCCCGATGTGCCACATCGCCGGCTACAACATGTTGGTCCAGCACGCTGTCGGTGCCACCGTATTGCCGGTGGCCCGGTTCCGTCCCGACGAGTTCGTCGCGGCCGTCACCGAGCACGGCGTCACCTCGACGTCGTTGGCCCCGACCATGCTGCACGGCCTGCTCGCCCATCTCGATGACACCGGCGCCCAGTTGCCCACCCTGCGCGACATCGCATACGGTTCGGCGGCCATCCCGGCCGGCTTGTTGCATCGAGCGATCGAACGTCTCGAGGTCGGCTTCCACCAGGGCTATGGGATGACCGAAACCGGGGGCAACATAACCTTTCTGGGGCCCGAAGAGCATCGCAGCGGCGATCCGGAGGTGTTGGCCAGCGCCGGGCGTCCGCATGGCAACGTGCAGGTGCACGTCGCCTCCGAAACCGCTGACGGTGTCGGTGAGATCTTGGTGCGCGGACCGCAGGTCGCCCCGGCGCTGTGGCCGTCCGGCGCGACCACCGTTGACGGTTGGCTGCGCACCGGTGACATCGGCCGCATCGACGCAGCGGGCCGGCTGGTGGTGGTCGACCGACTCAAGGACATCATCATCACCGGAGGTGAGAATGTGTCCTCGCGTGAGGTCGAGGACGTGCTTTCCACCCATCCGGGGGTCGACCAGGTCGCCGTGATCGGGGTCAACGATCCGTACTGGGGTGAAGCGATCTGTGCTGTCGTCGTCCCAGCCGCGGACCGGCCGGACGCGCAGCAACTCATCGACCATGTGCGGGTGCGATTGGCCCCGTTCAAGCGGCCGCGGCACGTGGTATTCGTGCCGGAATTGCCGATGACGCCCAACGGCAAGATCGCCAAGACCGTGCTCCGCCAGCAGATCGCAGCTGAAATTTACTGAGTGGCAACGAATTTCCAAGCACATGACTTTGTGTCGGCTAGACTTGGGGAAGATGCGCATTGCCGAGAAATGAGGTGGATCGCATGCAGCCCAAACGTGGCCCGCTATTCAAGAGCAAGACCGCACTGTCTCGCGAGGAACTCGCCGATTTGTTCCAAACCTTCGCAGATCGGATCCGTCAGGGGCAGCTCACGCTGAGCCAAGGCGGCCAAACCGTCGAGATCGCGCTGCCGGCAGGTTGCCGGATCGACGTGCAGGTGAAGGACAAACACAAGCCGAATCGCAGTCGGATCGAACGTGAACTCGAACTCGAAATCCACTGGGATGTCGACGAGTCCGGCCAGCCCAGCGACGACCAGATGCCCGGTTCCAGGTTCAGCGTCAGCTGAGCGGCGTAGTTTTCTGGCAGCCGACCCTGGTCCGACGGCCGGGGCCCGGCGTACATTGGCGATATGGCTGAGGATTGGCGTATCGATCGGGTCGACGAGATCCGATCATTGATAAAGCAGGCCGAACCCGATGTCGTCGAGGAGATGAAATGGCGCAAGCCATCGAATCCAGATGGGGTACCGGCCTTTTCGTTGGATGGACTGATCTGCACGTTGGAGATGTACAAGGGCAAGGTCAAGGTGAACTTTGCCAGGGGTTCGTCGGTGAAAGATCCCGACAAACTCTTCAACGCGAGTCTGCAGGCGCCGCGCGGGCGTTCCATCGACTTACGAGAAGACGACGAGCTCGATGATGAGGCGTTCAAGGCGCTGATCAACGAGGCAGTTCGGGTCAACCGCAGCTAACTCGGCGTGGCATCGACTCCACTTTGCTCGAGGCGTTTCAGCTGCGGGGCTGGACGTTGACCGAAATCTCCTTGCCGAGTTGATATCCGGAGGCCAGCGGCAGTCGGTCGCCGCTCCAGAACGAGCCCGGGTCGAAGTAGTTCTCTCGCTTCTCGGTCGCGATCAGACCCATCTCCTCGTAGGTGATGGCCACCGTCTCAGCACAGTAGGCGGTCTCCAAGCCGGCCCGCCGCCGCTGCTTGTCGCGTTCGGCAGATTGCCGAACCTTGCTGTGCACGAACGGAAGTCCGCGGGTCCAGTCGCTGACCGTGGGTAGCCGACCACGCATCCAGCGGCCGGTGAGCCGCGCCGTCGTCGGGAACGCGGTGCCGTTCATCCGCGCGATCACCTGCAGCAACCGGTCCTCCTGCTCCCGGTTGGCGTGCGGCTCGAGTTGGCGCAGCCAACAACGCTGCTGGTACTTGTCCGTCCACTGCTCGACGGCGGCGCGCAGATCGTTGAGCTGTACACCGCGGTGGTGATCGCCGGTCCAGAAGTCCAGCAGTTTGTCACCGAGTTCGGCGTGCCAGATCAGCGGCGGCAGATCATCGATGGCCACGGTCATGCCGACGTGGTTGACCGGGCTGTTGGTCAGTGTCTGGATCGCCCGGTCAGGACCCGAGCGGCCCCGGAACAGCCAGATGTCGCCGGTGCGGGTGACCTGCAGGGCACGTTCGAGGGACACACTCGCGTTCACCCCCGCAGCTTAGGCACACTGGCCTCATGCGCAACGTCTGGAAGTGGGTCGGGTTGGCCGGTGTCGTGGGGGTGGCCGCCGGTGGCGTGCTCGTCGTGCGAGATCAGCGCAAGCGCAACGCCTACACCCCCAATGAGATCCGGGCTCGGCTGCATCAGCGACTGGCCGACGCCGAGCGCACCGAACGTTGAGCGCACCGCCGCAGAGCAACCGCGTCAGTTCACCTGCAGAGCCCGGGTGTACATCTGGGTGAGCACATCGACCAGCACATCGGGATCGGTTCGCTCCGGCGAATCGATCAACACCCGGTGCACCTGCGCCTCGATGCCGACCACCAACAAGTTGGCGACCAGGGTGCGCTGCTCGGGGACGACGCCCAACCGCTCCAGATGCCAGGCGACCTCTTGCGCGAACAGCGCGTCACCCTCGAACAGGCGCTGCTGCAGTTCGGTCGAACGCGGAGCGCTGACGTAGAGCAGATGGTGCAGGTGGTATTCGTCGACGTGCATGTTCACCAGCGCGCCGATGGTGGCCCGCAGCGATTCCTCCAGCCCGGGCTGCTCTTCGCGCAGCCGCTGAAAGGTGTCCATCAAGTTGGCGTTGCCGGTGGTCAGGTGCCGTTCGGCGAGCGCGTAGAGCAGCGCATCCTTGTCCGGGACGTAGTGATAGAGCGTGCCGATCGAGATGCCCGCGGCCTCGGCGACCTTGTTCGTGGTGGTGCCCGCATAGCCCAGCTCGGAGAAGATCGAAGCCGCGACGTCGAGAATGCGCTCATAGGTTTCGCGCGAACGTTGTTGTCGCGGGGCTACGCGGGGCTTTGCCATCCTGCGGGATTCCTAAGTGCTGACTCGATCTAATTCGACAATTACTCGTAAGTAGACGTGTTTGACCCAGCCTAAACCCGCCCAGCTGTGAATCCGCTGAAAAGAGGGCCTCGATCAGCGGGTGATGAAACCCACGACGACGTCGCTGAACGCATCGTTGTCGTCGCCGGCCGCGGTGTGGCCGGCATCGGAGAGTTCGACGAACTCGGCGTGCGGCACCTTGGCCAGGAAGTCCTGCACGCCGGCCATGCTGACCACGTCGGACAGCCGGCCGCGGATCAACAAGATAGGAATCCGGAGCGCGATCGCCGCCGCCTCCATCTTGTCGGTGCGCAGGAACGGGTCGTCTCCGGGTTTGGTGAGGAACACCGGATCCCAATGCCAGTACCAGCGACCGTCGCGCAAGCGCAGGTTCTTCTTCAGCCCCTCGGGGCTGCGCGGTTTGGGGCGGTGCGGCAGATACTCGGCGACCGCCTCGGCGGCCTGCTCGAGCGAGTCGAACCCGTCGATGTTGGTGAACATGAAGTCCCGGATGCGGGCACTGCCGGATTTCTCGTACCGGGGGACGACGTCGACCAACACCAACTTGGTGACCTGCTCGGGTCCGGCCGCCTCGGACACCATGATCCCGGTCAGCCCGCCCATGCTGGCCCCGATCAACGCCACCGGCCGGCCGATCGCCTCGATCACCGCCAGCACATCGGCGGTCATGGTCTCCAGCGCGTAGTCGCCGTCCGGGGCGCGGTCGCTGTCGCCGTGTCCGCGGCTGTCCAATGCCAGCACGTGGAAGCCGCGGTCGGCCAGGATCTGGCCGGTGTTCTTCCAGGAGTGCCGGTTCTGTCCGCCGCCGTGCAGCATCAGGATGCTGGGCCGCCCGTCCAGATCCGGGACCCCGGGCTGGCCGGGGGAGTTCCATTCATCGCCGACCAGGGTGACGCCGCCTGCGCCGGACAACTTCACGATCTGGGATTGGCTCACGGTGTCCTCTCGCTACTGCGGGTCCGCCCCCGGTTCTCGCCGGGCGTGTTCCGCCCCGGGGACTGACGTTACTGCGCGGGGTTCGAGGCGCACCGGCGAGTGCGCCAACCCGGATATCACCAGTTGGCGTCGAGGTCGTACGCCCGTACCGATCCGACGCGAACGCCTCTGGCGCACTGGCGCGGTCGCGGTATGCAAAGATCACTCAACTACCGAGAAGTAACAAAGATCATCAGGTGTGCCGAATCGGTGTGCCGCCCGTGCGCGGTGGTGTACCTTTTCGGCAGTCCTGTGTCATGTGTCACAGTATTAACGTAGGAGGGGTGGTGCCGGTGCTGGACTGCGATCGGCGGTTCACGCCCATGGCCGCCCAACCGGCGATCTTCGGCATGCGGACGGGCGGCTGAATGGTCACCGCTGCTTCCTTCGCCAAACCCGTCCGCTCGGTCGGCGGATTCTTCGCGATGTCGCTGGACACCTTCGTGGCGATGTTCCGGCCGCCGTTCGCCTGGCGTGAGTTCATCCTGCAGACCTGGTTCGTGGCACGGGTCTCGATCGTCCCGACCCTGATGCTGGCCATCCCGTTCACGGTGCTGCTGGTCTTCACGTTCAACATCCTGCTGGTCGAGTTCGGCGCGGCCGATTTCTCCGGAACCGGTGCCGCGATCGGCACCGTCACCCAGATCGGCCCGATCGTGACGGTGTTGGTGGTGGCCGGGGCCGGTGCCACCGCAATGTGCGCTGACCTGGGCGCCCGGACCATCCGCGAGGAGCTCGACGCGCTGCGCGTCATGGGCGTCAACCCGATCCAGGCCCTGGTGGTGCCGCGGGTGCTGGCCGCGACTGTGGTCGCGCTGATGCTGGCGTCGACGGTGGTGGTGGTCGGCATCGCCGGCGGCTTCTTCTTCTCGGTTTTCCTGCAGCACGTCACCCCGGGTGCGTTCGTAGCAGGTCTGACGCTGCTGACCGGCCCGGCCGACGTGGTGGTGGCCTTGGTCAAGGCCACGCTGTTCGGTCTGGCTGCCGGTCTGATCGCCTGCTACAAGGGCATTTCGGTGGGTGGCGGGCCGGCCGGCGTCGGCAACGCGGTCAACGAGACCGTGGTGTTCACCTTCATCGCGCTGTTCGTGATCAACGTGCTCGCGACCGCCGTCGGTGTGCAGGCGACAGCATGACGGCCGTGCACGGGGACACCGCATTCGTCCGGCTGCGACGCACCGGCCGGGAGTGGGTCGACGGCTGGAACCGGATCGGTTTGCAGACCAAGTTCTACGGCCGCACCCTGCGCGGCGTGTGGGACGCCATCGCCCACTACTCCGGTGAAGTCATCCGGTTGATCGCCCAGATGGGCCTGGGCGCAGGTGCGTTGGCAGTGATCGGCGGCACCATCGCGATCGTCGGGTTCCTGACGCTGTCGACCGGTGCGCTGGTGGCGGTGCAGGGGTACAACCAGTTGTCCTCGATCGGTGTGGAAGCGCTGACCGGTTTCGCGTCGGCGTTCTTCAACGTCCGTTTGATCGCGCCGCTGACCGCAGGCGTCGGCATGGCCGCGACCATCGGCGCCGGTGCCACCGCGCAGCTGGGTGCCATGCGGATCAACGAGGAGATCGACGCGCTCGAGGTGATCGGTATCCGCACCGTCGCCTACCTCGCGTCCTCGCGGGTGATCGCCGGTGTGATCGTGGTGATCCCGCTGTACTGCGTGGCCGTGTTGATGTCATTCCTGGCCGCCCGGGTCGGCACCACGTTCATCTACGGGCAGTCCACCGGCGTCTACGACCACTACTTCCGCACCTTCTTGAATCCCACCGATCTGATCTGGTCATTCCTGCAGGCGGTGGCGATGGCACTGGTGATCATGCTGGTGCACACCTACTACGGCTTTACTGCATCCGGCGGGCCGGCCGGCGTGGGCGAGGCGGTGGGCCGCGCGGTCCGCACCTCGTTGATCGTCGCCTCGCTGGTGACCGTGATGATCTCGCTGGCCGTCTACGGCCAGTCCGGCAACTTCAATCTGTCCGGGTAGCGGCGGGGCGAAAGGTCGAGAGGGGTCATGGAAGACGACGGCAAGGGACTACATCCCGCATGGTGGACGGCCATTCTGGTGGCCGTCCTGGTTGCGGCGGTGTGGCTGACGTCCGTCCTGTTCAGCGGATCGTTGAAGAAGTACGTCGACGTGCTGCTCACCTCCGACCGTTCCGGGCTGGTGATGGAATCCGGGGGCAAGGTCAAACTCAACGGCGTCCAGGTGGGCCGCGTCGCCACCATCCAGGGCGGCCAGGACCCGGTGCAGCTCAAGCTGGAGATCTTCCCCGACCAGGTGAAGTTCATCCCGGCCAACGTCGGTGCGCAGATCCGCGCCACCACCGTGTTCGGTGCCAAATACGTCGATTTGATCTACCCGGAGAACCCGGTCTCCGAGCGTTTGGCCGACGGCGCCGTGTTGCAGTCACAGAACGTCAGCACCGAGGTCAACACCGTGTTCCAGAACCTGGTTGCGGTCCTCGATCAGGTCGACACGGCCAAACTCAACGCGGTGCTCACCGCGCTCGCCGACGGTGTGCGCGGTGAAGGGGAGCGCATCGGTGAAGCCACCACCGCAGCCAATCAGGTTCTGCTGGAACTCAATCCGCGCAGCGAAACCATTCGGGCCGACTGGCAGGCGCTGGCAAACTTCAGCGACACCTACAGCGCGGCCGCCCAGAACATCCTCAGCACGCTGGATGCGTTGAGCACCACCAGCGTCACCTTGACCGGCAACTCCCAGGCGCTGGAATCGTTGCTGCTCAACACCATCGGCTTGTCGAACAGCGGTATCGCGCTGCTCGGTCCCAATCAGCAGAACCTGATCGAGGCGATCAACACGCTGGCGCCGACCACCGCGCTGCTGCACAAATACGATCCCAGCTACACCTGTTCGCTGAAGGGTGCGCACTGGCTGCTGGACAACGGCGGCTACGACGCCACCGGCGGTAACGGCAAGTCGTTCGTCGTCGACGGCGGCGTGCTGGCCGGCGACGATCAGTACCGCTACCCGGAGAACCTGCCGATCGTGGGCGCCAAGGGCGGCCCGGGCGGCAAGCCCGGCTGCGGTTCGCTGCCGATCGTCGACGAGAACTGGCCGGTGCGCGCCCTGGTCACCAACACCGGTTGGGGCACCGGCGTGGACATCCGGCCGAACCCGGGCATCGGTTTCCCGGGCTGGGTCAACTACTTCCCGGTCACCCGCGGCACCCCCGAACCGCCCGCGGTGGTGCACTTCGGCGGTCCCGCGCCCGGGCCGACCGTCGGCAATCCGCCCAAGGTCATCCCCGAACCCGGCGACTACCCGTACGGCGCGCCGATGTATGCGCCCGACGGCACTCCGCTGTGGAACAACCTGCCGCCGGCACCGGCGCCCGGTGCCCCGCGTGATCCGGGCGCCACCCCGGGTTCGGAGCCGTTCGTGGTGCCGTTCCCCGGCCAGGTGCCGTGGCCCAACCAACCCCCACCGGTCCCCGCGGCGCCGTCGCCGTGAGGCCGCGCAGAACCTGAGAGCCCCGTCCCGACAACCTATTACGTGAGCAAGGAAGGCAACCGGCAGTGAAAGACAACCTGGGTGGCGCCATCTGGCGGCTGGCCATCTTCATGGCGGTCTGTCTGCTGGGTATGTTCGCGCTGTTCGCGGTCTTCGGCCAGTTGCGTTTCGAGCAGGCCCAGAGCTACCGCGCCCAGTTCGCCAACGTGACCGGTTTGGAGGGCGGGGATTTCGTCCGGATCGCCGGAGTCGAGGTCGGCAAGGTCCAGGACATCAACGTCAACGACGACGGCACGCTGACCGTGGACTTCACCGCCGACGACTCGGTGGTCCTGACCGAGGGCAGCCGTGCGGCGATCCGCTTCGACGACCTGATCGGCGGGCGCTATTTGCAACTCAGTGAGGGCGCCGGCGGTACCAGCCGGCTGGAACCGGGTGGCACCATCCCGCTGGAGCGCACCGAACCGGCGCTCGACCTGGATGCGCTGATCGGCGGCTTCCGGCCACTGTTCCGCGCGCTTGATCCGGAACAGATCAACGCGCTGTCCGGTCAGTTGGTCAGCGCGCTGCAGGGTCAAGGCGCCACCATCGGTTCGTTCCTGGCCCAGACCGCGTCGCTGACCAACACCCTGGCCGACCGCGACCAGCTGATCGGTGATGTGATCGTCAACTTGAACACCACATTGGGTTCTCTTGCCGGGCAAAGTGATCAGTTCGAGAAGAGCGTGACCGCGCTCTCCGAACTGATCGAAGGGCTGGAGGCGCGTAAGCAGGACATCGCCACCGGTGTGGCGTACGCCAGTGAGGCCGCGGGCACCGTGGCCGATCTGCTGGTGCAGGCCCGTCCGCCGCTGCAGGACCTGGTCACCGAGACCGATCGAGCGGCGGGCACCGTGCTCGCCGACCACGACTACTTCGACAACTTGCTCAACACGCTGCCCGACTCCTACCAGGTGCTCAACCGGCAGGGTCTGTACGGCGACTACTTCAGCTTCTATCTGTGTGACGTGGTGCTCAAACTCAACGGCAAGGGCGGACAACCCGTGTACGTCAAGGTGGCCGGTCAGGACACCGGGAGGTGCACGCCGCGATGAAGACCTTCGCTGAACGCAACCCCTACACCATCGGCCTGATCGGCATCATCGGCCTGGTCGCCATCGTGCTGACCGCGCTGAACTACCAGAAGCTGCCCTTCTTCAGTCCCGGCAAGAGCTATTCGGCCTACTTCGCCGAAGCCGGCGGGCTGGCCGGCAACGCCGAGGTCCAAGTGGCCGGGCTGCGGGCGGGCCAGGTCACCGGGATCTCGCTGGAAGGCCAGCAGGTTCTGGTGGAGTTCAAGGTGGACAAGGGCATTCGGCTCGGTGACCGGGCCGAGGCCGCGATCAAGACCAAGAGCCTGCTCGGCACCAAGTATCTGGAGTTGACCCCGCGCGGGGAAGGCCAGCTGGACCAGACGATTCCGCTGGAACGCACCACCTCGCCGTATCAGCTGCCCGACGCCTTGGGTGACCTGACCCAGACCATCAGCGGCTTGAACACCGATCAGCTCTCCGATTCGCTGCGGGTGCTGGCCGAAACGTTCGCCGACACGCCGCCGGACCTGAAGGTCGCGGTCGAAGGTGTCGCGCGGTTCTCGGAGACGTTGAACAGCAAGGACGCGCAGCTGCGCGAGCTGCTCAGCAACGCCAACAAGGCCACCACGGTGCTGGCCGAACGCAGTGATCAGATCGTCAGTCTGGTGCAGAACACCAATTCCCTGATGGCCGAATTGCAAAGCCAGAGCGCCGCTTTGGATGAGATCGCGGGCAACGTGTCGGCGCTCAGCCAGCAGCTGCAGGGCTTCATCGCGGAGAACCGGGCCACCCTGAAGCCGGCCCTGGAGAAGCTCAACGGCGTGCTGGCCACCATCGACAACCGCAAGGACCGGGTGCAGAAGTCGATCAAGATGCTCGGCACCTACGCCATGGCGCTCGGTGAATCAGTCGGCGCCGGGCCGTTCTTCAAGTCCTACATTGCCAACCTGCTGCCCGGGCAGTTCGTGCAGCCGTTCATCGATGCCGCGTTCTCGGATCTGGGTCTGGACCCGGCCGTCAAGACGCCTTCGGAACTGGTCGATCCGCAGACCGGCCAGCCCGGCACGCCGCCGTTGCCGGTGCCGTATCCGCGCACCGGGCAGGGCGGCGAGCCGAACCTGAACCTGCCCGACGCGATCACCGGTAACCCCGGCGACCCGCGGTACCCGTACCGCGAGCCGTTGCCGGCCCCGGCTCCCGGTGGCCCGCCGCCCGGACCGCCGGCCGAGGCTCCGCCGGGCGTGGCCAGCACCCCGGTGCCCTCGGTGGCACCGCAGCAGCAGCCCGCGCCCGGTGCGGTGCCGCCGGTCACCCAGAGCGTCGTACCCGACGCCGAGCCTGCACCCGCGGAGGCCGGCCAATGACGTTGACCCGCAACAGCAAGATCGGGATCGCAGTCATCCTGGTATTGATCCTGCTCGCCGCCGTAGCCGTGATCCTGCGGCCCGGCGGCCCGGTGAACCGCACCAACGTGGTGGCCTACTTCGACAACAGCAACGGCATCTTCGTCGGCGACCAGGTCCGCATCCTCGGTGTGCCGGTGGGCCGGATCGACAAGATCGAGCCGGAGCCCACCCGGGTGAAGATCTCGTTCTGGTACGACAGCAAGTACAAGGTGCCCGAAGACGCACTGGCCGCGATTCTGTCGCCGGCCCTGGTCACCGGCCGCGCCATCGCACTGACCCCGGTCTATTCCAGCGGCCCGGTGCTCCAGGACGGGGCCGTCCTGGATCAGGACCGCACCGCGGTTCCGGTGGAGTGGGACGACTTCCGCGCCCAACTCAAGCGGCTCACCGACAATCTGGAGCCCACCGAGCCGGGCGGGGTCAGCACGCTGGGCGCGTTGATCAACACCACCGCCGACAACCTGCGCGGCCAAGGACCGGACATCCGGGACACGGTGATCAAACTGTCGCAAGCGTTTTCGGCGCTCGGCGACCACAGCACCGACATCTTCAGCACCGTGAAGAACCTGGCGATTCTGGTCACTGCGCTGCAGGACAGCACCGACGTGATGCGCCGACTCAATCAGAACCTGGCCAACGTGACCGGTCTGCTGGCCGACGATCCAGGTGAGGTGTCGGCCGCGGTGCGTGATCTCAACGATGCGGTCGGGGAGGTGCAGACCTTCGTCGCCGACAACCGCGAGACTCTCGGCGTGACCACCGACAAGCTGGCCGCGGTGACCCAGATCCTCAACGACAGCCTCGATGACGTCAAACAGGTGCTGCACGTCGCACCCAACACGCTGCAGAACTACATCAACATCTACCAACCGGCGCAGGGCGCGGCGACCAGCGTGCTGGCACTGGCCAACTTCCAGAACCCGGTGTCGTTCCTGTGCGGCGCGATTCAAGCGGCCTCCCGGCTCGGTGCCGAGCAGTCGGCGAAACTGTGCACGCAGTACCTGGCGCCGATCGTGAAGAACCGGCAGTACAACTTCCTGCCGTTCGGGCAGAACCTGTTCGTCGGCACCCAGGCCCGGCCCAACGAGATCACCTTCAGCGAGGACTGGCTGCGGCCGGACTACATCCCGCCGGCCGGTTCGGTACCGGCCCCGGCCGACCCGGCACCGGCGCAGTCGCCCGAACCGGTGCCGTCGCCGCTGGCGGCCGAGGCCCCGGCGCCGGCGACCAATGTGGTCGATCTGGACCCGGCCGACGGATTGCAGGGCATGATGCTGCCGCCGGGAGGTGGATCGTGATGCTGAGAGGTAAGCGTCAGCTTGCGGTGACCGCGACGGTCGCTGCGCTGTCTGTGACGCTCAGCGGCTGCGGCAACTGGCAGGGCCTGAACTCGCTGCCGCTGCCGGGCACCGAAGGTCACGGCGAAGGCGCTTGGACCGTGCAGGCCCAGCTACCCGACGTCGACAACCTGGAGCGCAACTCGCGGGTGCGGGTCGGTGACGTCACCGTCGGCAACGTCACCAAGATCGAACGCGAGGGTTGGCACGCATTGGTGACGATGAGTCTCAACGAGGGCGTGCAGCTGCCGGCCAACGCCGTCGCGACCGTCGGGCAGACCAGTCTGCTGGGGTCGCTGCACGTCGAACTCGGACCGCCGCCCGGTATCGAGCCGGAGGGCAGGCTACAAGACGGCGCGCTGCTGCCGCTGGAAACCGCGGGCGTCTACCCGACCACCGAGCAGACCTTGGCGGCGGTTTCGCTGCTGCTCAACGGCGGCGGGATCGGCCAGCTGCAGGACATCACCAAGGCCTTCGCGACCGCGTTCGCCGGCCGGGAAGCCGACCTGCGCAGCCTGATCACCCAGCTCGACGAGTTCATCTCGTACAACAATGAGCAAAAAGACGACATCATCGCGGCCACCGAGAGCCTGAACAACCTGGTCGGCCAGTTCGCCGACCAGAAGCCCGTCGTCGACCAGGCGCTGAAGACCATTCCGGATGCGTTGGAAGTCCTCAAGGACCAGCGTGAGCACCTCGCCGATGCGGTGACCCAGCTGGGCCGGTTCAGCGCGTTGGCGGCGGATTCGGTGAACCAGACCAAGGAAGCGCTGGTGCAGGAGTTCCGCGACCTGGCCCCGGTGCTCAAGGCGCTGGCCGATGCGGGACCGTCGATGACCCGCGCGCTTAGCCTGTTCCTGACCTTCCCGTGGCCCAAGGAAACCTTGGACAACTGGATGCGTGGCGACTACGGCAACCTGAGCCTGATCTTCGACCTGACGTTGAGCCGGATCGATGCCGGTCTGTTCACCGGTACCCGTTGGGAGGGTGATCTGACCGAGCTCGAGCTGCAGTGGGGTCGCACCATCGGCCAGCTGCCCAGCCCGTACACCAAGGCCAACCCGTTGATCGTGCCCTACCACTGGGATCAGGGGCGGTAGATGCATCTGACACGCAAGACCATCATCCAAATGGTGATCCTCTCGTTGGTCGCCGTGATAGCCGGCGCCGTGATGATCTTCCAGTTCATCGGTTTGCCCGGCATGTTGTTCGGGATCGGGCAGTACCAGGTGACGGTTCAGCTGGAGCAGGCCGGCGGGCTGTACCCGCGCGCCAACGTCACCTACCGCGGCACCGAGGTGGGCCGGGTCAAGGATGTCCGGCTCACCCCCGACGGGCACGTCGAGGCCGACCTGACGATGAGCGCCAAGTACCAGATCCCGTCCGACCTGAAGGCCGAGGTGCACAGCCAGTCGGCGGTGGGCGAGCAGTACGTGCTGTTGCTGCCGAACAACGGCAACCAGCCGTACCTGGCCGACGGAGACGTGATCCCGCTCGATCGCACCTCGGTGCCCGAGGACGTCAACCGGCTGCTGGACGCGACCAACCGGGGCCTGGCGGCCATTCCGCACGACAATCTGCAGACCGTGGTGAACGAGGCCTACACCGCAGTGGGTGGCCTGGGGCCCGAGCTGTCCCGACTGGTCAAGGGATCGACCGCGATCGCCATCGACGCCCGGGCCAACCTCGACGAGCTGACCGCCCTGATCGACCAATCCAAGCCGGTGCTGGATTCGCAGACCGACACCTCGAGTGCGGTCCAGGCTTGGGCCGCGAACCTGGCCAGCATCAGCGGCCAACTGGAAAGCCAGGACCCGGCTCTGGCCGGCGTGCTGCAGAAGGGTTCGCCGGCCGCCGACGAGGTCCGGGCGCTGTTCGACCGACTGCAGTCGCCGCTGCCGATCCTGTTGGCCAACCTGGTCAGCGTGAACCAGGTGGCGGTCGCCTATCAACCCAACATCGAGCAGTTGTTGGTGCTGCTGCCGCAGGGTGCCGCGGTGACCTCGGCGATCGGTGTGGCCAACCGGCATACCCGGCAGGACTACCGCGGTGCCTACCTGAGCTTCAACCTGAACCTGAACCTGCCGCCGCCGTGCGCCACCGGCTTCCTACCGGCCCAGCAGAAGCGGGTGCCGTCCGATGTCGACGCCCCGGACCGGGCGCCGGGTGACCTGTACTGCCGGATCCCGCAGGATTCTGCGTTCAACGTGCGCGGCGCCCGCAACATCCCGTGCACCACGGTGCCCGGCAAACGAGCCGCCACGGTCAAGATGTGTGAGAGCGACCAGTTCTACCAACCGCTCAACGACGGGTACAACTGGAAGGGCGATCCCAACGCGACGCTCTCGGGTCAGCCCGTCCCGGATCTCGGCCCGACGGCCCCACCTGCGGAATCAACTCCGCAGCCGCCGGCCTACACCCCGCCGTTGGCGACCGCTGAATACGACCCAGCCACCGGCACGTACGTTGGACCTGACGGGCAGATCTACACGCAAAGCAATCTGGCCCGCGGTGCCGCAGAGGAGCAAACATGGCAGACGATGCTGCTGCCCCCGGAGGGGAACTGACCGAGTCAGCCGGACAGGAGCTGACCGAGTCCTCGTCGGGAGCAACGGAATCGCCTACGACAGATCAACCCGAACCAGCCGAATCAGAGGTAGCGGAAGCCCCGAGCGAGGCCGTCGACGCCGAACCCGTCGACCCAGTGGTTCGGGCCCGTTCACACGTGCGGTTGGCACTGGTGGTCGGTGTGGTGATCGTGCTGGCGTTGGCCGGGCTCACCGGCTATCTGGGCTGGCGGGCCAACGAGTCACGCCAGGCCGAGCAGCAGCGTGACCTGTTCATCCAGGTGGGCCGGCAAGCGGCGATAAACCTGACCACGATCGACCACGAGCACGCCGAGGCCGACGTTCAGCGGATCCTGGATTCCGCAACCGACAAGTTCCACGAGGACTTCCAAAGCCGCTCCGGTCCCTTCATCGACGTGGTCAAACAGGCGCAAGCCAAGTCGGTCGGCGAGGTGACCGCGGCCGGTCTGGAATCCGAGGACGGAGACCAAGGGCAGGTCTTGGTCTCCGTCACGGTCAAGACTTCCAACCTGGGTGCCGAGGAGTCGACCCGCTCCTGGCGAATGCGGTTGGCCATGAAACGGGTTGGCGATGAGGCGAAGGTTTCACACGTGGAGTTCGTGCCGTCATGAGGGGTTTCCGGCGTAAGGCAAAGGGCGACAAGGAGACCGCTGCGGTCCCCACCGACGCCGACGACGCGACCGTCGCGGCCACCGTCCCCGACGGCGGCGCCGCGGACGTCACCGCAGAAGTCACGGACGAGACCGCGGCCGGCGACGCTGACGTCACCGTCGTCGTGACGGAGGACGACGGCGTGACCCCCACCGAGGTGGCCGCCACCGAAGTGGCCGACGCCGAAGTGGCCGACACCGAGGACGTCGCGGATTCCGAAACCGAAGTCGTGGAGATCGACGATCCGCCGCGGCCGCCCAGCCTGTTCAGTCGCGCCCTGGCCTACGTGGTGTTGCCGGTCATCGCCTTGCTGTTGGCCGGCGCGGCCGGCTACCTGTACTGGGTCGACGCTTCGACCCGCGCGGCCCACACCGCGCGCACCGAGACCATGCAGATCGCCAAGGACTCCACGATCAAACTGCTCAGCTACAAGTTCGAGACCGTCGATACCGACCTGGACTCCGCTCGTAGCCTGCTCACCGGTGGGTTCCTGGACGCCTACACCGATCTCACGCAGCAGACCGTGATCCCGGCAGCGAAGGAGCAGCAGATCTCCGCGGTCGCCAATGTGCCTGCGGTGGCCGCGATCTCGGCCACTCCCAACCACGCCGAGGTGTTGGTATTCGTCAACCAGGCGGTGGTGGTCGGCGACAGCGCCCCCACGTCGACGGCCTCGACGGTCAAGGTCACATTGGACAAAGTCGGGAATCGCTGGCTGATCTCCAGCTTCGACCCGGTGTAGAGGCGGTGCGACGGTGACCGAAGAACCCGGCTGGATCGAGGTCACGGTTCCCTCGGGGCAGCTGCGGGCGCTGACCTGGGGAGATCCGGACGCGCCAATCGCGTTGTGTCTGCACGGTTTCCCGGATACCGCGCACGGCTGGCGCAAGCTGGCGCCGTATCTGGTCGAGGCCGGCTACCGGGTGGTCGCACCGTTCATGCGCGGCTACGTGCCGTCGTCGAATCCGTCCGACGGCAGCTTCCACGTCGGCGCGCTGATGGACGACGCGTTGCGGGTCAGGGAGGCGGCCGGGCCGACGGATCGGGACGTGCTGATCGGTCACGACTGGGGTGCGTTGGCCGCGGGCGGGATTGCGGCCATGCCGGACAACCCATTTGCGCACAGCGTGATCATGTCTGTTCCGTTGGTGAGCGCACTGCGGGCCGGCGGCCCGGATGCCGAGCGCGGCCGGTTACTCACCAAACTGCCGGCCCAGCTGGGCCGAAGCTGGTACATCTTCTACTTCCAGCTGCCCCTG
Organism: Mycobacterium sp. NGS45; assembly: GCF_059812645.1. NCBI lineage: Bacteria > Bacillati > Actinomycetota > Actinomycetes > Mycobacteriales > Mycobacteriaceae > Mycobacterium > Mycobacterium sp. NGS45. The sequence continues at coordinate 34,033 of NZ_JCALDB010000006.1, forward strand.
CTGCCGGAGCGCTCCCGCCGCTGGGTTTTGCCGCTGCTGTGGCGACGCTGGTCCCCGGGATATCCACCCGGCGACGATCTGCGGCACGTCGACGCGGCGATCGGGTCATCGCTGCGCTGGCGTGCTGCGCTCGGGCCGTACCGCGCGCTGCTGCGCAAGCCACCGCCGGAATACGCGCGGCTGCACAGCTTTTGGGCCTCGTATGCGCGGCCAACGGTGCCGGTGCTGTATCTGCACGGAGCCGACGACGGTGCCATGGGTGCCGAGCTCACGCACTGGGTGGCCAAGGTGGTGCCGCCGGGCAGCAGCACCGTGGTGATCGACGGCGCCGGGCATTTCTTGCAACTGGAGCGCCCGCAGCGCGTGGCGGCCCTGATCGCCGACTTCGTCGGCAAGGCCGAGTAGGGGTGCCGCGCCGAACTTTTCCGGCGGCGACGTGAGTCGGTTGGCCGCCGCCGATGCCCAGAGCTTCTGGATGTCGGCCAAGATCCCCAACGACCAGTTCCTGCTCTACGCCTTCGACGGCGTCCCCGCGGACCTGCCCGCGGCCCTCGCCGAGGTGCTCGGCCGGGCCCGGCGTTGCCCTGATCTCGGTCTGCGCATTCGCGACGACCGACGCTGGGGCTGGCCCGAATGGGTTGGCGCACCGGTGGATTCGAGCCAGATCCGAGTCGACGCCGGGCCGCGGCAGTGGGCGGGATGTCTGGATGCGGTGACGCAGCTGATCGGCGACCAGCTGGATGTCGGTTCGCGTGCCTGGCGTCTGCACATCTACCCCGAGGTGGCAGACGTCCCGGGGGCCGCAGGCACCGCCACGGTGCTGGTCTTGCAGATATCGCACGCGCTGGCCGACGGCACCCGCACCGCTGAACTGGCGGCCTGGTTGTTCGGCCGCGCCGCGCCGGTGCCGGCGCTGCCGCCGGTACGTAGCGGAGTGCTGCCGGTACGGGCCGTCGCCGCAGCGCGTCTGCATCGCCGATTTGAACGCGAGGTGGCCGCCGGGGAGATTGCCGCGCCACCGCCGCCGCGCCCGGCGCTGTCGATCAACGCCGCACCCGGGCCGCTGCGGCGGGTTCGCACCGTGGTGTGCCGACGTTCCGAGCTGCCGTCGGCGCCCACCGTGACGGTGTCGGCGCTGCTGGCCATCGGTGCTGCCCTGGCGGGCCACCTGCGTGACCGCGGCGAGGATCCGTCCGAACTGGGGGCCGAGGTGCCCATGCGCAAGGCCGGGCCGCGCCAAGCGCACAACCACTTCGGCAACGTCGGCATCGGGCTGTATCCGGCGGCGCCGACCAGTGAGCGGATCGAGCGGATCCTCGAGGACCTGCGTCAGGCCGGGCAGCGCGCCCGGCATCCGGCGACGCTGGCCGCCGGCCGCGCCACCGCGGCGGTGCCTGCCGCGCTGGTGCGCTGGGGAGTCGCCCGGTTCGATCCGGCGCTACGGTCACCGACGGTGACCGGCAACACCGTCGTCTCCAGCGTCAACCGGGGGGCTGCCGACTTGCGGTTCGGCACGGCTCCGGTGTTGCTGACCGCGGGATTCCCCGGACTGTCTCCGATGATGTCGCTGACCCACGGGGTGCACGGCATCGGCGACACCATCGTGGTCAGCGTGCACACCGCCGAACCGGCCTTCGACGCTGCCGCGACCGCTGCCTACCTGGACCGGTTGGCCGCCGAACTCAGACCGCGGTGACCTTCGAGCTGAAGGCTTCGGTGATCTGCGGCACCACGTCGTCGGCGATGTTCTCCGAGCATGCGATGAACTCGGAAACCACGTTGCTGTGCGCCGACATCGAATGCCAGCACTTCCAGCCGCCGCCGCCTTCTTCGACCATGCTGACCGACAGCACGTCGTCGGCCAGCGAAACCTCGCCGAGGTCCCAGAACAGGTCGTAGCCCTTGTCGTCGCCGAGGATTCGCGCATTGATGTTGCGGTTGGCGCACTGGCTCCAACTCTGCCGGGTGTCCGACACGAAGTCGTCGGCGGTGTCGGCGTCGACGAAGGTGCTCACCATCTGGTTGAACCGCCAGATGAGCTGGGCGGATTCCTTGGCGCGTTGGCCCCGCATGTGCTGGTACAGCGTGGCGGTGTAGCCGCTGCCCTGGTACGCCGCTTGTTCGGCCATCAGCACCACCCCGATGCATTCGGGAGCGCTGATCTCGTCGGCGTACAGCCGCGAGCCGGGTTCGCCGACCTCCTCGTACAGGTCCGGGGATGCACCGATGATCGACGACACCTGTCGGACGTCGAGCAGCATGTCGTTGAGTGCGCTCGGTGCGACGACCGGTTCGGGCTCGGCGGTTTCGGTCGGCTCGGCCGTTGGGGTGGCCGTATGGGCGGTGTCCGCCGGGGTGGCGTCGTCGCTGATGATGACGACGGCTGCGGCAGCGACGACGGCGACGATGGCCACCGCGGCCAGGCTCACCCACAACCCGGTGCGGTTGCGTCGCGGCGGGCCGCCCGCCGGCGCGGTCGACCACCCGGGCGAGCCGGGTGCAACTGGCGGGGCCTGCCACGGTGCCTGCGCCGGCTGCTGCGGCCAGGTCTGCGGCTGCGCCGACTGCTGCGGCCAGGTCTGCGGCTGCGCCGGCTGCCAGACATTGGCGTACTGGGTCTGGGCGTTCGGGTTGACCGGACCGAACCTGGTCTGGGCGTTCGGGTCGACCTGGCCGAGCCTGGTCTGGGCGTTCGGGTCGACGTAGGAACCGTCGTCGTGCGGCGTGGACATCTGGCTCCTCCTTCGAACGGCTAACGGCCAAAAACATAGCGCAAACCGTAGCGCCGCGCAAGAAAATCGATCAATGCTATGAAATCTAGAATGGATGCTCCGCTTATGCCTGGTGACGCGGACCACCCCCGGCTGTGCGGCGGGGTTACAAATGGCCTAGATTTTGTCTCATGATTGGCGATGCTGCTGCCCTTGACTTCGGGCTCCTGTTCCTGCGAGTCGCACTCGGCCTGACCATGGCCGCGCACGGCTACAACAAGTTCTTCGGCGGTGGACGGATTCCGGGTACCGCCGGATGGTTCGAGAGCATCGGCATGAAGCCCGGCACCTTCCACGCCCGGATTGCCGCCAGCACCGAGATGGCAGCGGGCCTGGGCCTGGCGGTCGGTTTGTTGACCCCGGTCACCGCGGCCGGCTTCGTGGCACTGATGGTGGTCGCGGCCTGGACCGTGCATCGCAAGAACGGCTTCTTCATCGTCAAGGAAGGCTGGGAGTACAACCTGATCCTGGCCGTGGCCGCCGTCGCGGTCGCCACCATCGGCGCGGGCCGCTACAGCCTGGACTATCTGCTGTTCTCCGGCACCGGCGTCGAGCACCTGCTGGCCGGCTGGTGCGGTTTCGCGATCGCGCTCGGCCTGGGTCTGCTCGGCGCCATCGGCCAGCTGGCCATCTTCTACCGGCCGCCGGCCAAGACGTCGTGATCGCCGGGCCGGGCGCGTCGCGTGGGCCGGCCCGACATTGAGCGATCGGCCGACGGACGGACTAGAACGCGTTCTAATCTGGCCTGGTGGGATTCCTCAAGCCTGAACTTCCCGTCGTCGACTTCGAGCCGTGGAGCCGCGCCGGCTGGGAACAGAAGATCCGGCCGATGGCCCGGCACTGGGCCGAGGTGGGGTTCGGCACGCCGGTGCTGCTGCACCTGTTCTACGTGGTCAAGATCGGCCTGTACATCCTGGGCGGCTGGCTGTTCGCGCTGACCACCACGGGCATCGACGGATTCACCGACGTCGCGTCGTGGTGGACCGAGCCGATCGTCTTCGAGAAGGTCGTGCTGTTCACCATGCTGTTCGAGGTGGTGGGTCTGGGCTGTGGCTTCGGGCCGCTGAACAATCGCTTCCTGCCGCCACTGGGTTCGATCCTGTACTGGTTGCGGCCCAATACGATTCGGCTACCGCCCTGGCCGAACCGGATCCCGTTCACCAAGGGTGACAACCGCGGCGTCGTCGACGTGGTGCTCTACGCGGGATTGCTGATCGTGCTGTTGATCGCGCTGTGCTCCGATGGCACCGGACCGATCCCGGCGCTGGGCACTGAGATCGGTGTGCTGCCGACGTGGCAGATCTGGACCATCCTGGGCCTACTGGCGCTGGCCGGACTGCGGGACAAGGTGATCTTCCTGGCCGCCCGGGGCGAGGTGTACGCGTCATTCACCGTGGCGTTCCTGTTCGCCGGGTCCGGGGTGGACATGATCATCGCGGCAAAACTGGTGTGCGTGATGATCTGGGTGGGCGCGGCCACCTCGAAGCTCACCAAGCACTTCCCGTTCGTGATCTCGACCATGATGTCGAACAGTCCGGTGGTCCGGCCGCGCGCGCTCAAGCGGTTGTTCTTCGAGAGGTTCCCCGACGATCTACGGCCCGGCCGGCTCTCCCGGGTGGTGGCGCATTCCTCCACCGCGGTCGAGATGCTGGTGCCGCTGGTGCTGTTGTTCTCCCATGGCGGCTGGCCCACCGCGATCGCAGCGGTGATCATGGTGCTGTTCCATCTGGGCATCCTGACCTCGATACCGATGGGCGTGCCGCTGGAATGGAACGTCTTCATGATCTTCAGCGTGCTGACCCTGTTCGTCGGGCACGCCGACGTCGCGGTGTCGGACCTGTCGTCGCCGTGGCCGCTGGTGTTGTTCGCGGTGCTGGCCGGCACCGTGGCGTTGGGAAACCTGTTCCCGCGCAAGGTGTCGTTCCTGCCCGGCATGCGGTACTACGCCGGTAACTGGGACACCTCGCTGTGGTGCATGAAGCCCTCGGCGGCCGAGAAGATCGACCGGGGCCTGGTGGCGATTGCCAGCATGCCGCAGGCGCAGTTGGAGAAGGTCTACGGCAGCCCGGAAGCGGCGCAGGTGCTGATGTATCTGGGGTATGCGTTCCGGGCGTTCAACAGCCACGGCCGGATGATGTACACGCTGGCCCACCGCGCGATGGCTGGGCAGTCGGAGTCCGATTACGTCCTGACCGACGGGGAACGGATCTGCTCGACGGCGATCGGCTGGAACTTCGGCGACGGGCACATGCACAACGAACAGCTGATCGCCGCGATGCACCGACGCTGCCAGTTCGAGCCCGGTGAGGTGCGGGTGGTCTTGATCGACGCCCAGCCGATCCACATCCAGACCCAGCGCTATCGCCTGGTCGACGCGGCCACCGGCGAGTTCGAGTCCGGCCACATCAAAGTGGCCGATGCGGTCACCCGGCAACCGTGGGACGACGCCGTCCCGGTGCACGTCGACGACGGCAGGTAGCTGCTCAGGCTTCGATCGCCTCGGCGATCGGGGTGTCGCCGTTGTTGAATTCGATGGTGCGCCGGATGGTCGAATCGTCGGCCAGCGTCGCGGCGATCACGGCAGCGACATCGGCGCGCGACACCGTGCCGTTGGCCGCGGCCGGGCCGGTGTCGATGCGCCCGGTCGGCGGGTCCAGGGTCAGGCCGCCCGGCCCCAAAATGGTCCAGTCCAGATTGCTGTCCCGCAGGTGCGCATCGGCGGCAGCCTTGGCTTGCGCATACGGGTAGAACGAGCTGTCCTCGGCCACACCGTGATCGGGTCCGGCGCCGAAATAGGACACCAACACGAAGCGCCGGGTTCCGGCCTGCGCAGTGGCGTCGATGACCCGGATGGCGGCATCCCGGTCCACGGCATAGGTGCGAGCCGGGTTGCCGCCACCGGCGCCCGCCGAGAACACCACCGCGCCGTTGTCGGAGATCAGGGCCGCCAATTCGGCGACGCCGAGTTGCTCGATGTCGCCCACCACCGGCCGCGCCCCGGTCGCGGCGACCTCGTCGCTGTGCTCGGGATTGCGGAACACCGAGGTGACCCGATAACCGCGGTCGCTGAGCAGTCTGGCCAAAAGCAGCGCAACTCTTCCGTGGCCGCCGAAGATGATCACGTCCGACACAGTGGCCACGCTAGTCGCCAAACCGCACCCGGGGGCCGATCCCCGCGGCACTGGTGCTAAGAACAAGGCACCAACCAACTAGTTGAAGGGAGCCATCTCATGGCTGAAGCCGTGATCGTCGAGGCGGTACGTTCACCAGTCGGAAAGCGCAACGGCGCCCTGTCCGGCGTGCACCCCGCGGAGCTGTCGGCGCAGGTGCTCAACGGCCTGGTGCAGCGCGCCGGGATCGACCCGGCCCTGGTCGACGACGTCATCTGGGGTTGCGTCATGCAGGCCGGTGAGCAGGCCCTGGACATCGCCCGCACCGCTGTCCTGACCGCCGGCTGGCCGGAGACCGTGCCCGGCGTGACCGTGGACCGGCAGTGCGGGTCCAGCCAGCAGTCCCTGCACTTCGCCGTCGCCGGCGTGATCGCCGGGCACTACGACGTCGTCGTCGCCGGTGGTGTGGAGTCGATGTCGCGCACCCCGATGGGCTCCTCGCTGGCCAACGGCGGGCACCCCTACCCGGAGGCCTTCCAGGTCCGCTACGACCACAAGACCCCCAACCAGGGTGTCGGCGCCGAGATGATCGCCGAGCAGTGGGGCCTGTCGCGCACCCAGCTCGACGAGTTCTCGCTGCGTTCGCACGAGAAGGCCGCGGCCGCGCAGGACGCCGGTGCCTTCAAGGACCAGATCGTCGGCATCAAGACCAAGGACGCCGACGGCAATGACACCGTGGTGCTCGAAGACGGCGGCATCCGCCGCGGCGGCACCGTCGAGTCGATGGCCGCCATCAAGCCGGCGTTCAAGGAAGACGGTGTGATCCACGCCGGCAACTCCTCCCAGATCTCCGACGGTTCGGCCGCGCTGCTGGTCACCTCGGCCGAGAAGGCAAAGGAGCTGGGCCTCAAGCCGATTGCCAAGGTACACACCGCGGTGCTGGCCGGTGCGGACCCGGTGATCATGCTGACCGCGCCGATCCCGGCCACCCAGAAGGCGCTGGCGAAGTCCGGTCTGAGCGTGGACCAGATCGGCGCATTCGAGGTCAACGAGGCGTTCGCTCCGGTGCCGATGGCCTGGCTCAAGGAGATCGGCGCCGACGAGTCCCGGATCAACCCCAACGGCGGCGCCATCGCACTCGGCCACCCGCTCGGCGGTTCGGGTGCACGGATCCTGACCACGTTGCTGTACCACATGCGGGACAACAACATTCAGTACGGCCTGCAGACCATGTGTGAAGGCGGCGGTCAGGCCAACGCCACCATCCTGGAACTGCTGTGACCGAACCCGCCACCGACAATGCCCCCGGCGCTCTGACCGAGCGCCGGGGCAACGTCCTGATCATCACGATCAACCGGCCCGAGGCGCGCAATGCGGTCAACGCATCGGTGTCGCTCGGAGTCGGGGACGCGCTGCAGGCCGCGCAGGACGACCCAGAGGTCCGGGCGGTCGTGCTGACCGGCGCCGGGGACAAATCCTTCTGTGCCGGAGCGGATCTCAAGGCCATCTCACGCGGCGAGCCCCTGTTCCACCCCGAGCACCCGGAGTGGGGTTTCGCCGGCTACGTGCGGCACTTCATCGACAAGCCGACGATCGCCGCGGTCAACGGGACCGCCCTGGGCGGCGGCACCGAATTGGCCTTGGCCAGTGACCTCGTGGTCGCCGAGGAACGCGCGAAATTCGGTCTGCCCGAGGTGAAACGCGGACTGATCGCCGGGGCCGGCGGGGTGTTCCGGATCGTGGAGCAGCTGCCGCGCAAGGTTGCGCTGGAATTGATCTACACCGGGGAACCGATCAGCTCCGCCGACGCCCTGCGTTGGGGACTGATCAACCAGGTGGTGCCGGACGGCACCGTCGTCGATGCGGCGTTGGCGCTCGCCGAGCGGATCACCTGCAACGCGCCGCTGGCCGTGCAGGCCAGCAAGCGGGTGTCGTACGGCGCCATCGACGGTGTGGTCGGCAGTGACGAGCCGTTCTGGAAGCAGACGTTCAGCGAGTTCTCGACGCTGCTGAAGACCGAGGACGCCAAGGAAGGCCCGCTCGCCTTCGCGCAGAAGCGCGAGCCGGTCTGGCAGGCCAAGTAAGGAAACGAGAAACCCATGAAGCGAACCATTTACGACGCCGAACACGAGGCGTTCCGGCAGACCGTCAAGGACTACATCGAGCGTGAGCTGGTGCCGAACTCGGAACGGTGGGAGACCGAACGGCTGGTGGACCGGTCGGCGTACACCGCCGCGGGCAAGTACGGCCTGATCGGGTTCAACATGCCCGAGGAGTTCGGCGGCGGCGGCTCCGATGATTTCCGGTTCAACGCCATCATCGACGAGGAGATCGCCAAGGCCGGCGTGCACGGCCCGGCGCTGAGCCTGCACAACGACGTCGTCGGCCCGTATTTCAAGGAACTGGCCAACGACGAACAGAAGCAGCGCTGGATGCCCGGCATCGCCAGCGGCGAGCTGATCATCGCGATCGCGATGACCGAGCCCGGCGCCGGCAGTGACCTGGCCGGTATCCGCACCTCGGCGGTGCGCGACGGTGACGACTGGATCATCAACGGTTCCAAGACGTTCATCTCCTCGGGCATCAACTGCGACCTGTGCGTCGTGGTGGCCCGCACCGATCCGGAGGCCGGCCACAAGGGCTTCACCCTGTTCGTGGTGGAGCGCGGCATGGAGGGCTTCTCCCGCGGTCGCAAGCTCGACAAGATGGGCCTGCACAGCCAGGACACCTCCGAGCTGCACTTCGAGAACGTCCGGGTGCCGAACGCCAACCTGCTCGGCAAGGAAGGTCGCGGTTTCTATCACCTGATGACCAACCTGCCCTCGGAGCGGCTCTCGATCGCGATCTCGGCGATCTACGGCGCGCGTGCGGTCTTCCAGGAGACCCTGCAGTACGCCAAGGACCGCAAGGCGTTCGGTCAGTCCATCGGCAGCTTCCAGCACAACCGGTTCCTGCTCGCCGAGATGGAGACCGAACTCGACGTCACCGAGAACTACATCGACCGCTGCCTGCAGGGTGTGGTCGACGGTGAGCTGACCGCGGTCGAGGCGGCCAAGGCCAAGTGGTTCGCCACCGAGACCGCCAAGAAGATCATCGACAACTGCGTGCAGCTGCACGGTGGCTACGGCTACATGATGGAATACCGGGTCGCTCGGGCCTATGTGGACGGCCGGATCCAGACGATCTTCGGTGGCACCACCGAGATCATGAAGGAGATCATCGGCCGCGATCTCGGGGTCTGACCTCCGCTCCCAACGCAAATGGCGCTCGAAATCCAAGGATTTCGAGCGCCCTTTGCGTTGCGTGAACTCAGGCGGCTTCGGTGTCCTCCGCAGCGGCCTCAGCAGCACCAGCTTCAGCAGCCTCGGAGTCGGTCGGCTCGGCCTCGGTGGTCTCGGCCTCGGTGGTCTCGGCCTCGGTGGTGGCTTCCGGGCTTTCGGTGGCCGTGGTCTCGGTGGTGCTGGTCGGCGACGTCGTGGTGGTCGCGTCGGCCGGCAACGCGTTCGCCGGCGAGAGCACGGTGTCGATCAGGTAGATCTTGGCGTTCTGCGCGGTGATCCCGCCGCACACCACCTTGGCGGTGTCGTCGAACTTCAGATCGCCACCCTTGCCGGTGATCGTGATCTGGCTGCCCTCCTGGGTGGTGAGCTTGCCGTGGATGTCGTCGGGGCCCAGGATGCCCAGCGCGATGTGGTAGTAGACCAGCGCGGTGAGCTGGGCCGGATCGGCCTTGAGCGCCTCGGTCTGCGCCGGATCCAACTTGGCGAACGCCTCGTTGGTCGGGGCGAAGATGTTGTACGGACCGTTGTCGATCACGCTGACGATGTTCACCGCCGGGTTCCAGCCACCCGAGATCGCCGAGTTGAACGTGCTCAGCTCCGGGATGCTGGCGATGGCCGCGGTGCCGGACTGGTCGAACAGCCCCCGCAGACCGGTGGCCGGCAGCGACTTCTTGAAGTCGTCGCACTTCGGGCCATGCACGTCGGGAATCTCCACCGTGACCGTCGGCTCCGGCGTCGGTTCATCGGCGTAGGCGGTGACAGCGGTCGGGATGGACACCGTGATCGCGGCGATCGCGGCGGCCAGCCCCAGGGTCTTCACTCGAGTCGTCATCAGGCGGCTCCTCTCGGCTTGTTACGTCGTCAGGCAGTGCCCGGCCGTTACTGCGGGCGGCGTCAAGTCGTCAGGAATCCTAAGCGCACCCGGTCCGGCGTGACACAGCGCACCCGTCGGACGTGACCCAGCGCACGCCGTTTGCCGGCCCCGATTTGCCCGGGCATCTACCATGTCGGCCATGCCTGAACCCCTCATCGTCGCGATCCAGGGCCGGAGCCCACAGCTGCACGACGAGGCCTGGGTGGCGCCGACCGCAGCGCTGATCGGCCCGGTCAGTCTGGCCGCGCGGGCCAGCGTCTGGTACTCCGCGACGCTGCGTGCCGAGTTCGAGCCGATCGAGATCGGGGCGGGCTCCAACATCCAGGACGGCGTCACCATCCACGTCGACCCGACGTTCCCGGCGCGGATCGGCGCGGACGTCACCGTCGGGCACAACGCCGTGCTGCACGGCTGCACCATCGAAGACGGCGCGCTGATCGGCATGGGCGCAGTCGTGCTCAACGGGGCGGTGGTCGGCGCCGGTTCACTGGTCGCGGCCGGCGCGCTGATCCCGCAGGGCATGGTGGTGCCGCCCAACTCGATGGTCAGTGGCGTTCCCGGCCGGGTGCGACGCGAGCTCAGCGAGGCCGAGGTGCAGGGCAACCGGCACAACGCGCTGGCCTACCAACACCTGGTCGAGCTGCACCGGCAGTCGTCCTGACCGGGCGCACCTCCTCCGCCGAATCTGCGTTTTCATCCGCTCTACCCGGCGTGTTGCGGATGAAACCGCCGAATCGACGGGAAGGAACGGTCAGCTCAACGGATGCGCGACCTCGTCGCGCGCCATCCGGGCGCCGAACCAGGCAATCAGCGCCAACAGCACCGGCAGCACGCCGGCCACCAGGAAGATCACCTGCATACCAACGACTTTCGACAGCGGCCCGACGATCGCCATCGACACCGGCATGAAGGCCAGTGAGACGAAGAAGTCCAGACTGGACACCCGGCCGAGCATCTGCGCGGGCACTCGGCGCTGCAGCAGCGTGCCCCAGATGACCATGCCGGCGCCGTCGGTCACACCAACCGCGAACGAAGCCAGCGCCATCAGGAAGAACGAACTGGTCCAGCCGATGACCACCAGCGGCAGCGTGCCGACACCCCACATCAGCATCATCACCGTCAGATAGCGCCGCGGCAGCGGTCGTGACGACACCCCCAACGCGCCGACCGCGCTGCCGACGCCGAAGGCCGCCAACACGAAGCCGTACATCCGGGCGCCGTCGTCGAACCGCTCGTCGGCGATGAACGGCAGCAGCACCTCGATCGGACCGATCACCAGCAGCACGAAGAGACTGGCGAACAGCAGCGTGGCCAACAGCCACGGGGTGCCGACCATGAACAGGAAACCCTCGCGCAGATCGGTGAGCACCCGCGGCTTCTGCCGCACCGGCTCGGCGACGAACCCGCCGGACACCGGGCGGGTCGCGACCAACAGCGCCAGGCCGAGCGCGAACAACACCGCCACCGCGACGGCGCCCAGGGTCGGGAAGGTCGCGCCGATCAACAGACCGGCCACGGCCGGCCCGGCCGCGCGCTGCAGCACCGGCCGCATCACGCCCTCGACACCGTTGGCGGCCAGCAGCTGTTCGGGCGGCAGGATCCGCGGCAGGTAGGCGCTGTAGGCCGGGAAGAAGAACGCCGCGGACACCCCGAGCGCCCCGGCAGCCACCGCCATGTGCCAGATCCGCAGCGCCCCAACCATTCCGAGCACGGCCACCGCGGTCACCGCGACCAGGTTGGCGGCCTCGACGACGATGATGATGCTGCGCTGTGGAAACCGGTCTGCGGCAATGCCGCCGACCAACACGAAGGCCACCAGGCCGACGCCCAAGCAGGTGGCGACCAGGGACAGCGCGGCCGGGTCGTGCGACAGCTCCATAACCTGCAGCGCCATCACGACCGCCCACATGCCCTCGGCGAAGATCGTGATCGAGACCGCAGCGATCAGCAGCCGGTACTCGCGGAACTGAAAAGGCGCGAGCACCCGCCAGCCCGTCGTGGGGCGGACCTCTTCGAGTTGACGTTCGGCGCTCACCTGAAAAGGGTGCCGGAACCCGGGATTGGTCGTCCACCCAATTTTGGCCCGCGCCGCAGTGCGCGACCGGAGCTCATGGTGCCGTTCGACGGCGCCGGGCTGGACTCAGCTGTCGGTGAAGGTGGGGGAGCGCTTCTCCTGGAAGGCCTGAATGCCCTCCCGCAGATCGGGAGCCCGCAGCAACAGATACTGCCCGGCGGTCTCGTGCGCGAGGGTGGTGTCCAGATCGCCCAGGGTGGCGCCGTTGATCGCTTTCTTGGTCTTGGCGAACGCCACCGCAGGCCCGTTCTGCAGCCGCTTGATCACGGCCGCGGCCTGCGCCTCCAACGCGTCGGCCGGATAGACCGCGCTGATCATGCCCCAGTCGGCGGCCTCGGTCGCCGACACCCGCTCGGCCAGCAGTGCCATCTTCATCGCGCGACTGCGGCCGATGTTGGCGGCCACCAACGCCGATGCGCCGCCGTCGGGCATCAGGCCGATCTTGGTGAAGGCCAACAGGAAGAACGCATCCTCGGAGGCGAGCGTCAGGTCGCAGGCCAGTGCCACCGACACCCCGATCCCGGCGGTGGGTCCCTGCACCACGGCCACCACCGGCCGCGGGAAGTCGATGATGGCGCGGATCGCGCGGTTGCCCTCGTGCAGGGTGTCCATCGGTTGGTGGCCGTCACCGGTGTCCTCGGCGCCGATGCCGGCACCCGAGCAGAAGCCGCGACCGCTGCCGCCGATCCGCACCACTCGCACCCGCGGGTCGGTGGCGCCGCGCTCGAGCGCATCGGCCATGCCGGCGAACACCGTCGGGGTCACCGAGTTCAAACTGTCCGGCCGATCGATGGTGATCGACAGCACACCGTCGGTCAGATCGACCAAGAGGCCATCTACGGGAGCCAGCGCGTCCAAACCGGTTTCAGCGATCGTCATGCACACACCATAGAAACCCTGGGACGCTCATGCCTAGCCCACCCGTCAGTTGGTTGGGAGGGGCTGACAAGATCACGGTGGACACGGTTATCCCCGGACTCATGGAGGTGCTCACGTGGCGGGACCATTGCAGGGATTGCGCGTCATCGAACTGGCCGGCATCGGCCCCGGCCCACACGCGGCGATGATCCTTGGAGATCTGGGTGCCGACGTGGTGCGGGTGGACCGGCCGGGCGCTTCGGCCAACGCGACGCGCGACGCGATGCTGCGTAACCGCCGTTCGATCACGGCCGATTTGAAGTCCGAGGAAGGCCGCAACCTGATCCTGGGGCTGGTCAAGAAGGCCGACGTGCTGATCGAGGGCTTCCGCCCCGGCGTGGCCGAGCGACTCGGATTGGGGCCGGAGGACTGCGCCAAGGTCAACGAGCGGCTGATCTACGGCCGGATGACCGGCTGGGGCCAGGAGGGTCCACGGGCCAGCCAGGCCGGCCACGACATCAACTACATCTCGCTCAACGGCGTGCTGCACGCGATCGGCCGCCAGGGTGAGCGCCCGGTGCCACCGCTGAACCTGGCCGGCGACTTCGGCGGCGGTTCGATGTTCCTGTTGGTCGGCATCCTCTCGGCGCTCTACGAGCGGCAGACCTCGGGTAAGGGTCAGGTGATCGACGCCGCCATGGTCGACGGTTCCAGCGTGCTGATCCAGATGATGTGGGCGTTCCGGGCCAGCGGGCTGTGGTCCGACGAGCGCGGTGTGAACATGCTGGACACCGGCGCGCCCTATTACGACACCTATGAGACGGCCGACGGGCGCTACGTCGCGGTGGGTCCGATCGAGCCGCAGTTCTATGCCGCGATGCTCGACGGGCTGGGTCTGGATCCGGCCGAGTTGCCCGCGCAGAACGACGTGAGCGGCTGGCCCAAGCTCAAGAAGTTGTTCGCCGAGACCTTCGCCAAGCACGATCGGGACCATTGGGCCAAGGTGTTCGCCGGCAGCGACGCCTGCGTGACGCCGGTGCTGAGCTTCGGTGAGGTGCTCGACGAGCCGCACATCGCCGAGCGCGACACCTTCTACGACGCGGGTCAGGACGGCTTGCAGCCGCGCCCGGCGCCGCGCTTCTCACGCAGCACGCCGGATACCCCGACGCCGCCGCGGGTGCCCGGCGAGGACAACGAATCCGTGCTGCGCGACTGGTCCTAATCCGTTGCCGGGCCGGCTGTTTCGGGTTGGCCCGGGTCAGCCGGTCGGGCGACGCTGTCGGTGACCGCGGCGTCGCCGGGCGCGCCGACGTCGCGGCTACGCGGTTTGACCGGTCCGCCCGCTCCGGATGGTCCGGATGAGACCACCTGCAGGCCGACTACCGCGACGATGATCCCGGCCAGGAACACCACCTTCAGCGCGGACACCGGCTCCAGGCCGGTGATCAGCGCGTAGCCCACGGTCAGCGCCGCGCCGAATCCGGTCCACACCGCATACGCCGTGCCGATCGGGATCTGGCGGGCCGACCAACCCAGGCCCGCCATGCTCAACACCAGGGCCACCACGAACACCGTCGCGGCCACCGGTTCGCGCAAACCGTTCGAAAGCCCCAGCGCGGTGGCCCACACCGCTTCGAAGATCGCGCTGAGCAACAGGACCGGCCACGCCATGTCAGCTCACCACCTTCAGGCCGACCACACAGCCGACCAGTGCGGTGAGCAGGATCAACTTCGCGGCGGATGCGCGTTCCTTGTCGACCACGATCGACCACAGCACGGTCAGCGTCGCGCCGATGCCGACCCACACCGCATATGCGGTTCCGGTCGGCAGGAACTTCATGGCGTAGGCCAGGCCGGCCAGACTCACCAGTCCGGCGACCACGAACACGATCACGGGGCGGACCCGGCGGAAACCGTCGGATGCGCCCAGTGCGATGGCCCACACGGCTTCCAACATGCCCGCCAACACCAGGACCAGCCATGCCATGACAAGACCTCCTCGTCGAGTCAGTCTTGTCCGGTGCGGGTACTGCTCCCTCGTCCGCGGGCCCAGGCTGGGCTCCACCTGGGAGGATACCCAGCCGTTGCGGGCATGTCAGGTTGCCGACCCAACTGCGGCGCGCCGACCAGCGTCGACGCCGTCGGGCCCGGGGCGCCGTCCGGAGCGCCCGCTTTCGGGGCGGGCGCGCACTGCCGCCACCCGGATCGGTATAGTCCCGACCAACCAGTAGGTTGAAGTTGTCGAAGAAGGGACTACTTTCTCGTGGAGATCAAGGACTCCGTAGCTGTCGTGACCGGTGGTGCCTCCGGTCTGGGATTGGCCACCACCAAGCGCCTGTTGGACCGCGGTGCCTCGGTCGTGGTGATCGACCTCAAGGGCGCCGACGTGGTCAAGGAGCTCGGTGAGCGCGCCCGGTTCGTCGAGGCCAACGTCACCGATCCGGAGTCGGTCACCGCCGCACTGGACGCCGCCGAACAGATGGGTCCGCTGCGGATCAACGTCAACTGCGCCGGCATCGGCAACGCGATCAAGACGCTGAGCAAGGACGGCGCCTTCCCGCTGGATGCGTTCAACGCCGTCGTGCAGGTGAACCTGATCGGCACCTTCAACGTGCTGCGGCTGTCGGCCGAGCGGATCGCCAAGACCGAGCCGATCAACGGTGAAAAGGGCGTCATCATCAACACCGCGTCGGTGGCGGCTTTCGAGGGTCAGATCGGCCAGGCCGCGTACTCGGCCTCCAAGGGTGGCGTGGTCGGTATGACGCTGCCGATCGCCCGCGATCTGTCCCGCGAACTGATCCGGGTGTGCACCATCGCCCCGGGCCTGTTCAAGACTCCGCTGTTGGGCTCGCTGCCGGAAGAGGCGCAGGCTTCACTCGGCGCACAGGTGCCGCATCCGGCCCGACTGGGTGACCCGGACGAGTACGGCGCACTGGCAGTTCATATTGTGGAGAATCCGATGCTCAACGGCGAGGTCATCCGCCTCGACGGCGCAATCCGCATGGCACCCCGGTAACCACGGGCCAAGGGTAGGAGTCACATGGCAATCAAGACGAAGTTCACCGAGGCGTTCGGGGTCGAGCATCCGATCGCCCAGGGCGGTATGCAGTGGGTGGGGCGCGCCGAGTTGGTCGCAGCCGTCGCGAACGCGGGGGCCCTGGGCTTCATCACCGCGCTGACTCAGCCCACCCCGGCCGACCTGGCCAACGAGATCGCCCGCACCCGGGATCTCACCGACAAGCCGTTCGGTGTGAACCTGACCATCCTGCCGTCGATCAACCCGCCGCCGTACGACGAATACCGTCAGGTGATCGTCGACTCCGGCATCAAGATTGTCGAGACCGCGGGTTCCAACCCGGCCCCGCACCTGCCGATGTTCCACGACAACGGCATCAAGGTGCTGCACAAGTGCACCTCGGTGCGCCATGCGGTCAAGGCTCAGAGCCTGGGTGTGGACGGCATCAGCATCGACGGCTTCGAGTGCGCCGGCCACCCGGGTGAGGACGACATCCCGGGTCTGGTGCTGATCCCCGCCGCGGCCGACCAGATCGAGATCCCGATGATCGCCTCCGGCGGTTTCGCGGACTCCCGCGGCCTGGTCGCCGCGCTGGCGCTGGGCGCCGACGGCATCAACATGGGGTCGCGATTCATGTGCACCGTCGAGTCCTGCATCCACCAGAACGTCAAGGAAGCCATCGTGGCCGGCGACGAGCGCGGCACCGAGCTGATCTTCCGTTCGCTGAACAACACCGCGCGGGTGGCCTCCAACGTGGTCTCGCGTGAGGTGGTGCAGATCCTCAAGGACGGCGGCCAGTTCGAGGACGTCAAGGATCTGGTGGCCGGTGTGCGTGGTCGCCGGGTGTTCGACGAGGGCGACGTCGACGCCGGCATCTGGACCGTCGGCACCGCGATGGGCCTGATCAACGACATCCCGACGGTCGGGGATCTGGTCTCGCGCATCGTCGGCGAGGCTGAGGAGATCATCACCGGCCGGCTGGCCGATCTGGTCTCGGTCGACGAGGCCGAGTCCGCCGCGTAGTTCCGCAAGCGTCTGACAGACGTCGGACCCTGCCGCACCCGAGTCGTGTGCGGCAGGGTCCGACGTGTCTGCAGGCAGACACAAGAAAAGCCGATGCTTCCCCGGTGTAAGCATCGGCTTTTCTTGGATTGGTGCTCAGTGTCGAGACGTGTTGCTGCGCGTCGCGGCCGCGGTCTGTGCCGGTTCGCGGGCGGCCACCGTCTACGTAGGACGCGGCAGGTCGAGCGAACTAGCTTGCGATCAGATGCAGGTCCTCGTCGAGCTGCTCGGAGGTGTCGCCCTCGACCAGGACATCGCCGTGGTAGAGAGCGTCGAAATCAACTTTGATGACATCAGCGTCGGTGTCGTCGATCCACATGACACTGACTGTATGGATCACTATTAAGGAATCATTGAGTCACGGTTCGGAATATCGTGGCAATATTACTGCTCGGTAGGAACGGCCTCGTCGAGGTTTAGCTGACCGGGGTGATCAGGTGGATCGGGTTGGTGCCGTTGAGTGAAACCCAGGTCGCAACTGCAGCGGCGATCGCGATCACCAGCAAGACGATGGACACCAGGCGCGGCCAGCTGTCTCGTCCCCACAGGCGGTAGTCCAGGGAGAACACCCCGGCGCCGGTGAACAGCACCGCCAGCGCGCCGAATCCGATCAGGAACGCCAGGTTGAACGGGTCCGACCAGAACGCCGTCGCCGCGACGTTGACCGCCCAGGCGTCGATCATCGCGGCGACCACGGCCATCGCGGCCAACGGCGTCACCAGACCCAGCAACAGGCCGATGCCGCCCAGCGTCTCGGCGGTGGTCACCAGGAACGCCGCAAGGTTCGGCATCCGCCAACCGGAGGCCGCCATGTTGTCGACCACTGACGAGAAATCGAGGGCTTTACGCAGCCCAGCCTGCAAGATCGCGGCGCCGACGCCGAGCCGCAACAGCAACAGACCGAAGTCGCGGCCGGATGCGCCCAGGCGGATTTCCGAATCGGTGCTCATGGCAGATCAGCCTAAGAGTTCGGGGCCGACGGTGGCGCACTATGCCCCGCCTGACCGTGATAACTTACCGTCGGTAACTTACCGGGAGCCGCCGGCTCGACGACGCCAGACGTAAGGGGATCGAATGCTGCAGCGGATCGCGCTGATGGCCATCGCAGCGCCGCGGCGCATCATCGCGGCGGCCGTGCTGATCATGATCGCCGCCGGGGTCTTCGGTGTTCCGGTGGTCAAGAGCCTGTCCGCGGGCGGATTCCAGGACCCGACCTCGGAGTCGGCGCGCGCCACCGCGCTGCTTAACGACAAGTTCGGCCACGGCGACATGCAATTGCTGTTCAGCGTCACGGCCCCGGACGGCGCCCGCAGCGCCGCCGGTCAAGCCGCCGGCCTGGCGATCGTCGCCGAGGTGAGCAAGTCCGAACACGTGGCCGGCGACGTCGTCGCGCTCTGGACCGCGCCACCGGCAGCCGAAGCCGACCTGCTCAGCAAAGACGGCAAATCCGGGCTGATCATCGCCGAACTCTCCGGCGGCGAGAACAATGCGCAGCACTACGCCGCAGCCATCGTCGACGCGGTCGAGGCCAACGTGCTGCCCGCGCACCCCGACGTCACGGTGACCCCCGGTGGCTCCGCCCTGGTGTACGCGCAGATCAACACCCAAACCGAACACGACCTGTTGTTGATGGAATCGATCGCGATCCCACTGAGCTTCCTGGTCCTGGTGTGGGTGTTCGGCGGGCTGCTGACGGCCGCGCTGCCGATGGCGATCGGCGGGTTCGCGATCCTGGGCTCGATGGCGGTGCTGCGCATCCTGACGTTCGTCACCGATGTGTCGATCTTCGCGCTCAACCTGTCCATCGCGATGGGGTTGGCGTTGGCCATCGACTACACCTTGCTGATCATCAGCCGCTATCGCGACGAACTGGCCGAGGGTGTGCCGCGTGACCAGGCGCTGGTACGCACCATGGCCACTGCGGGACGCACCGTGGTGTTCTCGGCCGTCACCGTCGCGCTGTCGATGGCCGCGATGGTGCTGTTCCCGATGTACTTCCTGAAATCGTTCGCCTACGCCGGCGTGGCGACCGTGGCGTTCGCGGCCGCCGCGGCGATCATCGTCACCCCCGCGGCCATCGTGCTGCTGGGCGATCGGATCGACGCGTTCGACGTGCGGCACCTGGTGCGCCGGGTGCTGCGCCGGCCGGAACCGGCGGCCAAGCCGGTGCAGCAGCTGTTCTGGTACCGCTCCACGAAGTTCGTGATGCGTCGCGCGCTGTTGATCGGCACGGCCGGGGTGGCGCTGCTGGTGTTCCTCGGGGCGCCGTTCCTCGGCGTGGAGTGGGGCTTCCCGGACGACCGGGTACTGCCCCAGCAGGCCTCGGCCCATCAGTTGGGCGATCAACTGCGTTCCGACTACGCCAACAACTCCCAGACCGCGGTGACCATCGTGGTCCCGGATGCCGACGGCGTCACGCAGGCCGACTACGACGAGTACGCCACCACACTGTCCCGATTGACCGACGTCTCCACGGTCAGCGCTCCCACCGGGGCCTACCAAGACGGACGCCGCATCGGCCCGCCGGTCGCCGGTACCGGCGTTGAGCAGGGCAGCGCCTACCTCACGGTCAACAGCGACGCCGAGCTGTTCTCGCAAGCCTCCGAGGACCAACTCGATCGGCTGCACGAGATCTCCGGGCCCGGTGGCCGCGACGTCGCGGTGACCGGTATCGCGCAGATCAACCGCGACTCGGTGGCTGCCATCACCTCGCGGCTGCCCTTGGTGCTGGGGGTGATCGCGGCCATCACCTTCGTGCTGCTGTTCCTGTTGACCGGCAGTGTCGTGCTGCCGCTGAAGGCGTTGCTGCTCAACATCTTGTCGTTGAGTGCGGCGTTCGGTGCGCTGGTGTGGATCTTCCAGGACGGGCACCTCGGGGCGTTCGGCACCGTTCCGACCGGGACGCTGGTCGCCAACATGCCGGTGCTGTTGTTCTGCATCGCGTTCGGGCTGTCGATGGACTACGAGGTCTTCCTGATCTCACGCATCCGCGAGTTCTGGTTGGCCAGCCGACAGACCAAGGAGGACAACGACGAAAGCGTCGCGCTGGGTCTGGCCCGGACCGGTCGGGTGATCACCGCGGCCGCCCTGGTGATGTCGATTTCGTTCGCGGCCCTGATCGCTGCGCAGGTGTCGTTCATGCGGATGTTCGGCGTCGGACTGACGTTGGCGGTGCTGGTCGACGCGACTCTGGTGCGAATGGTCCTGGTGCCGGCGTTCATGCACCTGTTGGGCCGCTGGAACTGGTGGGCGCCGGCGCCCTTGGTGCGGTTGCACGACAGGTTCGGGATCAGCGAATCCGGTGAGCCCGCGTCGGCTGCCGTGGTCTCGACGCCGGCCCCGGCCAATGCGGTGGCCGCAGCCGACGATCCCGGACCCACGGAGCAGCGATGACCGGCCTGCGTCGACGCCGTCGTGCACCGCGCGGTTCGGGGGAGCAGCTGCGCGCCGAGATTCTGGATGCTGCAACACAACTGCTGTTGGAAGTCGGGTCAGCCAAGGATGTCTCCATCCGGGCGGTGGCCCAGCGGGTCGGGGTCACCTCGCCGTCGATCTATCTGCACTTCGCGGACAAGGACGCGCTGCTGGATGCGGTGTGTGCGCGGTACTTCGAGCAGTTGCACGCCGAGATGCAACGCGCCGCCGCCGGCCAGCCCAGCACCCTGGACGTGTTGCGCGCGCAGGGGCTGGCCTACGTCCGGTTCGCCACCCAGACCCCTGAGTTGTACCGGATCGCCACCATGGGGGAGGGCACCCCGGGCAGCGACGTGGACGCCACCTTGAACGCGTCGGCGTTCGTGCACATGCGCGCGTCGGTGCAGACCCTGATGGACGAGGGCATCTACCCGGTGGGAGATCCGACCACCGTCGCGTTGGAGCTGTGGACGGCTGCGCACGGGGTGGCGGCGCTGCTGATCGCCAAGCCGTATCTGCCTTTCGGTGAGGCTGAGGCGTTCGCCGACCGGGTGCTGCGCGCGGTCTGTACCGGGCACCTGGTCGCGGGTATCGTCGGCCAGGATGCCACTCCGCAAGACACCGTGAAATGGTTGTCCGACGTCAAGGGAGTCCGCTCGTGAGCAAGTCCGGCGACCAGCTTTCCCATCCGTTCTTCGCCCGACTCTGGACGGTGATGTCGGCGCACGAGACCGAACTGCTGACCCGATTGCGCCGCGAGAATCTGGCCGGTTTGTCCGGCAAGGTGCTCGAAGTCGGCGCCGGGACCGGCACCAACTTCGCGCACTACCCGGACACCGTCGAGCAGGTGGTGGCCGTGGAACCCGAAGCGTTGTTGTTGAGCCACGCGCAGCGCGCGGCCGCAGCGGCGCCGGTACCGGTGACGGTCAGCGGTGAGCTGATCGAGCACCTGTCCGATCCGGGGCCCTATGACGCGGTGGTGTGCTCACTGGTGCTGTGCACCGTCGAGGATGCGGATTCGGTTGTCCGGCAACTCTTCTCCCGGTTGCGTCCGGGCGGTCAGCTGCGCTACCTGGAACACGTGGCCAGCGCGGGCTGGCGCGCGCGGATGCAGCGGTTCGCCGACGCCACGTTCTGGCCCCGCATGTTCGGCAACTGCCACACCCACCGCAACACCGAGCAGACCATCACCGCGGCCGGATTCGCGGTGGACACCGCGCGGCGGGAGTGGACCATGCCGCGCTGGGCGCCGCTGCCGGTGGCCGAGTTCGCGCTGGGCCGGGCGGTCCGGCCCGCGGCCTGACCCGGTCTCCTCAGCGGTCCAGCAGGGACGGCAGCTCCTGCAGCAACCGGGGTAGTGCGGTGCTGGCACTTTCGCGCACCGTGAGCGTCGCGTCGGCCGATAGCGGGGTTTCCTCGGGGTTCACCTCGACCACCACGGTGCCCTGCGCCAAGGCCAACTCCGGCAACCCGGCCGCCGGGTAGACGATGCTCGAGGTGCCGACCACCACCAGCAGGTCGGCTGCGCGCACCGCCTCGACCGAGGCCTGCCACGCGAGCTCCGGTAGCTGCTCGCCGAACCACACGATGTCCGGGCGGATCAAGCCGCCGCAGTTGCACATCGGCGGATCGAGTTCGAGCTCCGGTTCGGGCATCTCCGTCAGCCGATCGGTGTACACCGAATTGCACCGGTCGCAACGGAATTCGAACAAGCTGCCGTGTAGGTGATGCACTTCGGTGCTGCCGGCGCGTTCATGCAGGTCGTCGACGTTCTGGGTGACGACGGTGACCTCGGCGTAGTCCTGCCAGGCCGCGACCGCGCGGTGCCCGTCGTTGGGTTCGGTTTCGCGCACCAGGTGATGCCGCCACAGATACCAAGCCCACACCCGTTCCGGGTGCTCGGCCCAGCCCTGCGTGCTGGACAACTCGTAGGGGTCGAACCGGGCCCACAGGCCGTTGGCGTCGTCGCGGAAGGTGGGCACACCGCTTTCCGCGGAGATGCCCGCGCCGCTGAGTACCGCTATCCGCACGCCACCAACCTAGCTGGCCTGTTGGATACTGGGCAGGTGGACGTCGCGGAGTGGGTGGTGCTGGACCCGAAAGCCGACCCGCCGCTGTTCGACCAGTTGCGCACCCAGATCATCGACGGAATCCGGAACGGGCGGTTGGCGCCAGGCGCCAAACTACCGACGGTGCGGGATCTGGCCGGTCGATTGCACCTGGCAGCCAACACGGTCGCCCGCGCCTATCGGGAGTTGGAGTCGGCGGGCATCCTCGAAACGCGCGGGCGTTTCGGTACTTTCGTGGCCCGCGCCGACCCGTCCGATCAGGCGTTGGCGCAGGCCGCCCGAAGCTACGCCGACGCCGTGCGCGCGCTCGGTCTGGGCAAGGCCGAAGCGCTGCGTTACCTGGAAGCCGAATTCGACTGAAGCCACGCGGGGTCGACAAGGCGCATCGCGAACGCCCGTTTGATCAGGTCGAGTGCCAACGCAGCACATCGAGCGCGACCGCGACTTCGATGCTGGATTGCGCCAGCGGCCGCGGCAGCAGCTCGTCGGCGCGCGCCAACCGGCGCAGCAGAGTGTTGCGGTGGGTGTACAGCCGTGCCGCGGCCCGCGAGGCATTGCACTGCTCCTCGACGAAAACCCGTACCGTTTCCCGCAATTCGGGGCCGGCCGTTTCCAGTGCGCCCAGAGTGTCGGCGACGAACTGGGCTGCCCGGTCGGTGTCGGCGGTGATCAGCGCGACCAGCTGCACCTCGCTGAACCGGGCGATGTGCTGGGGTGAATTCAGCCGCGCCATCATCTGCTGTGTGGTCAGCGCATCGAAATGGCTGCGGCGGAAGCCGTCGATGCCGTGGCCAGTCGACCCGATCGCGATCCGGATATCCGGTTCGACGTCGGCCAAAGCGGCGCGCACGGCCTGCCGGTCGAGTTCGGTGGGCACCCAGACCCAGCGGGTGGCGGTGCTGGCCAGCACCCGCAGCGGTCGCGCCCGGGCGGCCCGGCCGAACTGTTCGACCACGCGATCCAAGCCGGCGAATTCTCCTTCGGGCCGATCACTCCAGATCACCGCGGCGGTGTGCGGCCCGGTGAGCGCGTAACCCAGCCGGGCCTCGGCCCGCTGCCGCGGGATCGGGGCGCCGTCGAGCAGCAGGGCGACCGTCGCGCGGCGCTCGGCATGGGTGCCGCGGGTCAGCTCATCGCGCTCCAGGTCGATCTGCCCGGCGATGAAGGCCAAGGTGGCGTCGACGAAATCGCTGATCGACTGCGAACACACCGCCAGCAGGGTGCGCAGTTCGGCGGGATCCGAGGTCAGGTCGAACGCGATGTCCATCAGCCGGCGCCAGGCCACCCCCTCGCCGACCCGGTACGCGTCCAGCGCGTAGTTGTCCAAACCGCGGCGGACCAGTTCGCGCGCCACCGCGATGGGTTCGGCGCCGGTGTTGGCCGGCACCGGCGCGCCGGGATCGCGCACCTGGGCGGTGGCCCAGAACAGCAGGTTGGCCTGGTTACTGCGGCTGACCGCGGCCGCCAGTTCCGGGTCGGCCGCGATCGCCGGATTGGCGCCCAGCACCGCGGCGTTCAGCGAGGCCAGCCACTCCGCCCGCGGGTCCAGTGCCGCGTGCGCGATGTCTCGGATCAGTTCCCGGATCCGGGCCGACGGCAATTCGTCGGCCGGGTCGCCGGGCCGGGCGCTCGACCGGGGACCAGCACCACCATCAGCCATCGCACCAGCCTAGATCGACTGGTGCAAAGTGCACCATGCAATACCGGAGACGGTGAAGATTGCCCTTACGGTGCTGCGCGCAACCCGGGGATCATTGGCGGTAATCGAGTTCCCCAGTGAGGAGCCAGCGATGGACCGCACCGCATACACCGCCCAACCCAGCCTCGAAGCCGGCCGAGCTGACTACGGGGATGGCCCCGAGTTCGTCGACGTGTTGATCATCGGCGCCGGTATCTCCGGGATCGGCGCCGCGTACTACCTGCAGCGCGAGCACCCGCAGCGCAGGTACACCATCCTGGAGTCCCGGGACGAAATCGGTGGCACCTGGGACCTGTTCCGCTATCCGGGTGTCCGCTCGGACAGTGACCTGCACACCTTCGCCTACGAGTTCAAACCGTGGCGCGACGACGACGCCATCGCCTCCGGCGGCAAGATCATGGCGTATCTGCACGAGACGGTCGCCGAGAACGGCATCGACCGCCACATCCGGTTCGGCCACAAGGCGATCTCGGCGGCCTGGTCGAGCGCGCAGGCGCGGTGGCTGATCGACGTCGAACGCTCCGACACCGGCGAGCGGATCCAGTTCAGCGCCGGCTGGATCTTCTGCGGCGGCGGCTACTACCGCTACGACCAGGGCTACACCCCCGAGTTTCCGGGACATGACCGCTTCACCGGGCAGATCGTGCACCCGCAGCACTGGCCCGAAGATCTCGACTACGCCGGCAAGAAGGTCGTGATCATCGGCAGCGGTGCCACCGCGGTCACGCTGCTGCCCGCGATGGCCGACACCGCCGCGCACGTCACCATGCTGCAACGCTCACCGACCTATCTGATCCCGCTGCCCCAGCAGGACCGGTTCGCCATCACCGCGCAGCGGATGCTGGGCACCCAGCGTGGTTATACGCTGGCGCGCGGCAAGAACGTGCTGCGCCAGCGCGTGGTCTACGAGTTCTGCCAGCGGTTCCCGAACGCGGCGCGGCGGCTGATCCGGCGCGCCAACGCCCGCCGACTCCCGGACGGGTATCCGGTCGATGAGCACTTCAACCCCGAATACGACCCGTGGGACCAGCGACTGTGCGTGGTGCCCGACGGGGACCTGTTCGCGACCGTCGCCGAGGGCAAGGCCTCGGTGGTGACCGATCACATCGAAACCTTCACCGAAACTGGTATCCGGCTGGCCTCGGGCCGCGAGCTGGACGCCGACATCATCGTCACGGCAACGGGTTTGAACATTCAGCTGCTCGGCGGCATGACGCTGACCATCGACGGGCAGCCGGTCGACTTGGCCAGTCGCGTGGTCTACAAGACCATGATGCTGACCGGGGTGCCCAACTTCGTGTTCGCCTTCGGCTACACCAACTCGTCGTGGACCCTCAAGATCGGGCTGATCTGCGAGTACTTCTGCCGGCTGCTACGCCACCAGGACACCCACGGCTTCGACTCGGTGACCCCGGAGTTCGACGAGGCGGCGCCCGCGACCAAGCCGATGCTCGACTTCGGCGCGGGTTATGTGCAGCGGGTGGCCGACACCTTGCCGCGGCAGGGCGCCGGCAAACGCTGGGCGGTGTCGATGAGCTACCTCGCCGACGCCAGGGTGATGCGGGGCGCGCCGGCCGACGACCGTGGTCTGCGGTTCGCGCGGCGGATGCCGGAATTCAGCGAGCTGCGCTCAGCGGTCGGGCCGGTCGAACTCGAGCAGCGTGAAGGTGGGTCGCAGCCCATCGAGGAACCGGAAGCGCTGGCTGACCGCGATGGCCGCGTTGAGCGGCGCACCCCGGCCCGGGCCTAGTGGGACGTCGTGCACGGCGCGTACGCCCGGCACGGAATTGGCCAACCGGGCGGCCCGCCCTGCGCTCATGTGGAACGGCATCGGCGGCACCCGGTAGCGCCGGGTCGGGCGCAACCAGCCGCGTCGGGTGAGTGCGGCGAACCAGGCCGGTGGCGAATCGAACATCATCTGCCCACCCGGAAAACGCTTGGCGCACTCGGCGATAAGGCCCAGCGCCTGTTCCGGCTGCAGGTACATCAGCAGGCCTTCGGCGGTCACGAACACCCCGCGGCTGGTGTCCACCCGGTCCATCCAGCTGTAGTCCAGTGCTGATTGCGCAACCAACTCGATCCGGTCCGAGGACGGCAGCAGCTCTTGGCGAAGCTGCACCACCGGCTGCAGATCGACGGTCAGCCAACGAAATCGCGCGCCGGCGAGTTGGCTGTCCAACCGCCAGAAGCTGGTTTGCAGACCTTCGGCCAGCGCCACCACGGTGGCGTCCGGGTGGTCGGCCAGATAGCGGCGGGTAGCCGCGTCGTAGGCGTTGGAACGCAACGCCATGTCCTGGCGGGCCGGCCCGAACTTGGCGAAGTCATGGTCGATGGCGTCGTCGAGGGCGATCGCCATCGGGTCGTCGATCAAGCCGTCGGCGCGACGAGCTTCGGTCGCGCGGACGTGCAAGGTGAGTAGGGCGGTCTCGGAGACGCCGGACAGTTCGGCCTTGCGTTTGGCGGTCATCGATTCCGCACCTTCGTCAGTGTCCGCAGGTTGCGGGTGGTGGTCGAGGACTTGTAGCGCTTCTTGAACATCGTCTTGCCGATCGCGGAATTCAGCGTCGCGGCCTTGGGCACCTGCCAGTACAGCACCCCGTCGCCGCGAGCGATCTTCTCCTGCGGCCCGGGCGGCAACGCGGCGAGTTCGTCGAGCACCTCCGGGTCGCTGACGAAGGTGACGTAGCTGTGGGTACCTTCCACCTCGCGCTCGAACGGGTACCCGGCGTCCACCGCGGTCACCGTGTCGAGGTCGTAGACCAGCACCCAGGCGTCGTAGCCGAAGGCGTCGCGCAACGCGGCTTCGGCGGTGGCGCGTACCGCCGAAGCCGGGCCGTCGGCGTCGAGCAGAACATTGCCGCTGGCCAAAACGGTGGTGACGTTGCTGAAGCCGGCGGTTTCGAAAGCCGTGACCACGTCGGCCATCTTCAGGTTCACGCCGCCGACGTTGACTCCCCGCAGGAACGCCGCGTAGCGGGTCATCCGAACTCCAGCACCGTCATGCTCGGTCGGGCACGGCGGAACAGCGGGATGCGATCCAACGGACGGGCCGCGAACAGCCGGAACGCTCCGCGCCCGGCCGGCCACCGGATGTCCCGGGCGGCGGTGATCCCGGGGATCTCACCGGCGAGCGCGAGGGCGTCGTCGGGGGAGATGCCGAACGGCATCGGCGGGGCCTGATAGCGGTCGGAGAGCCGATGGCCCTTCAGGGTGCGGGCGCTGAACCACGGCGGGATGGAGTCGAACATCAGCCGGCCACCGGGGAAGCGCGCCGCGCAGTCGGTGATCAGCGCCCGCACGTCGGCTGGTTCCAGATACATGAACAGTCCCTCGGCGGTGATGAACACCCCGTCGGTGTCGTCCACCTGATCCATCCAGCTGCGGTCCAGCGCCGACTGCGCCAACAGCACGATGCGCTCATCGGGTGGGAACAACCGCTCGCGCAGCTCGATCACCGGCGGCAGGTCCACCGAGTACCAGGTCACGTCATCGAGCAGGCCCTGAGCGTCCAACCGCCAGAAACTGGATTGCAGCCCCTCGGCCAGCGCCACCACCGCAGCTCGCGGATGCGCCCGCAGGTAGGTCGCGGCCACCCGGTCGAAGGCCAGCGCGCGCAGCGCATGCGATTGATCGGGTTTACCGAACTTCAGGTAGTCGTAGTCGATCGCGTCGAAGATGCGAACCGCGTGCGGATCATCGACCGCGCCGTCCGGCCGCTTGGCCTCGGTGGCGCGATTGTGCAGCGTCCACAGGGTGGTCGCCGAGACACCGGCCAAGGTATTGCCATCGATCACGGTCACCGTTTCGAGAATAGCCAAGTACGCTCGCAAGATGACCCGCCAAGTATTCGATGACAAGCTTTTGGCCGTCATCGCCGGAAACGGGATCGGGGTGCTGGCCACCATCAAGCGCGATGGCCGACCGCAGCTGTCGAACGTGTCGTACTACTTCGACCCGCGCAAACTGACCATCCAGGTGTCGGTGACCGAGCCGCGCGCCAAGACCCGCAATCTGCGTCGAGATGCGCGGGCGTCGATTCTGGTCAGCTCCGATGACGGTTGGTCCTATGCGGTGGCCGAAGGTGAAGCCGAACTCACCGCGCCGGCCGCCCGCCCCGACGACGCCACCGTGGAAGGGTTGATCGAGCTCTACCGCAACATCGCTGGTGAGCATCCGGATTGGGACGACTACCGGTCGGCCATGGTCACCGACCGCCGGGTGTTGCTCACCTTGCCGATCGCGCATGTGTACGGGATGCCACCCGGCCGGCGCTAGCCCCGGGCCTTCTGACACCACTCCCGCCCACTCGACCATGCCCGACTGTGTTGCCGAATCTGTGCTGGCATTGCTCTCGCGGTGCGTTCTGCCGGGCTAGGCTGCCTGCATGGGACGACATGAAATGCCGGAATCCGAAGGTGTGAAGAAGTTCCGAGAGGCATTGGAGCGCAAGAACGCCAAGTCGGCTGCGGGTACATCGCACGCCGACGGCGGGCGCAAGCAAGTCAAGGCGCACGGACCGGTGGAGGGCCGGCGGGAGTTTCGCCGCAAGAGCGGCTAGCGCACAGCTTGGTGCGCAGGAGTTGGGCAGTGCGCCCAACCCCTGCGCCGATTCAAGCCATCAGGCCGCGAGTGCCACCTGGTCTCGAGGGGATCCAGCGCTGCGCTTCGAAGCCAGCAGCCGGGCCCCCATCAGCGCAGCCAACATGATTGCCACGCAAGCGATTCCGTCGTCCTTGAGACCCCATTTGACCATCACCAGGGTGGTGGCACCGGCCACGCAGAGCAGCGTCCCGACCGCGGCGCTGCGGCCTCCGGTGCTGTTCAGCGCGGCGCCGTCCCAACCGGGCAGCGGATTGTTCTCCAGCGGCCGCAACAGCAGGAACAGCACCGCGACGACCACGCTGACCACCGCCAGTTGCAGCACGCTGAGGGCCACGAAGTTGGGCTCGCCCGGGTACCGGAACAGGCCCAGGTAGTCGAAAGCCAGGTGCATCAGCAGCAGCGCGGGCATGTGCCACAGGTAGAGCGTCATCGCGCCGGAGTTCCCGATCGCGGCCAGCCACCAGACTCGGGGCCGGCGGGCCCACCGATTGATGGCCGGCATCGCGGCGATTGCGAACGCGCACATCATGATTGCGTGTCCGGCCAGCAGCAGCGACGGCGGTGTCATATTCGCCAGGCGCTGTCCTTCGATACCGACCAGACTCAGCTCGTAGGGGCCGAACGCGAGCAATCCCAGATTGACCGCGAACATCGTCGCGCCCAGCGCGGCTGCGCCGCGGCCGTCGAGCAGACGGTTGCGGTAGGCGACCCCGAACATGCCTGGAATCAGCCACACCACCATGTTCAGATAGCCCAGCAGCGCCAGATTTTCGTCGTGCAGCCGGACGACGTCGACCAGCAGGATCAGCGCGTAGACGCCGACCACGCCGGCGGCCAGTCGACCCAGCGTGGTGATCCGAGACAGCAGCGGCATGGCGGCCAACATCAGGACGTAGGCACCCAGGAACCACAGCAACTGCACCGAAATACCGGCGATCGATTGATAGACCCGGATCGGCAGCACCGTGTGCAGCACCGCCAATGTCACGGCCCAGAACCCCAGGTAGTAGAAGACCGGTCGGAACAGCCGGGTGCAGCGCTTCATCAACCAGCCACCCCAGCTGGTGCCGGGGCGCCACGACGCCGCGCTGGCCGCCGCGCCGGCAAAGAAGAACAGCGGCATGATCTGCAGTACCCAGGTCAGCGCCTGGAACAGCACCGAGGTGGTCAGCAGGTTGCCCCAGATGAAGACGTCGTCTTCGATGATGCTGGTGGCCATGATCGTGTGCCCGAAGACCACGGTCACCAGTGCGGAAATCCGGACGACATCGATTGCACGGTCCCGCTCGGGCGGGGTCTGTGCCTCGACTTCGGCAGGCGTCGGAAAGCCCAGTGTCAATGCCATGGGTTCAACCTATGTTCGGAGCATCTAGGTAGAACTCACTAAATTCGCGACCGCGCAGCCGCTACTGCACCGGGCAGGCATACTTTCGGGCCACGTCCATCACGCGGTCCTGCGCGCCGGGCCCGATGACGCCCTGCGCCGCCAACTCCAAACCGATGTAACCCGGCAGACCGCCGATGCACGCCTGGTGGGCGACCCGCCACGCCGTGTCCGCGTTCAGGTGATAACCATTGCGTTCCAGGCCTGCCAGGTATTCGTCGAAGGCCGGTGTGCCTTGGTCCGGCACCGCGTTGGCCGCGCCGGCCAACGCCACCGCCGTGAACGCCAGTGCAGCAAACGATGCAACCACCCAACGCATGTCGATTTCCCCTCGTAGAACTTCCCCGTGTCGGCTCTACGTTGGCATAGCGCACCGACAACCGTCCTCGCAGTGCTCATCCGAGCCGGTCAGCGGCGGGACCGACCTAGACTGGCGGCATGCCGAACCTGCAGCTCGTTCAAGATCCCGAGGCCGACGCCTTGCTGGAGACCAACCCGTTGGCGCTGTTGATCGGGATGTTGCTGGACCAACAGATCCCGATGGAAGTGGCCTTCGCCGGGCCGAAGAAGATCGCCGACCGGATCGGCAGCCTGGAGGCGACTGTGATCGCCGACTACGACCCCGAGAAGTTCGCCGCGATGTTCGGGGAAACTCCTGCGGTGCACCGTTTTCCGGGGTCGATGGCCAAGCGGGTGCAGGACCTGGCCCGGATCATCGTCGACGAGTACGACGGCGACGCCGCGGCGATCTGGACGCAAGGGCGCCCCGAGGGCCGCGAGGTGCTGGCGCGGATCAAACGGCTGCCGGGCTTCGGCGATCAGAAGGCCCGGATCTTCTTGGCCCTGCTGGGCAAGCAGTACGGGCTGAGCGCGCCCGGGTGGGAAGCCGCCGCCGGCGACTACGGCAAGCCGGGCACCCACATGTCGATTGCCGACGTGCGCGATGCCCAGTCCCTAGACCAGGTCCGTAGCTACAAGAAGCAGATGAAGGCCGAAGCCAAGAAGGCGAAAGCCAAGACCACCGGCTGAGTGCCCAGGGCCAGACAGCGCCGCGAAGCCACCTGCTCACACCCGCCGGAAGCGGAGGAGCCGGTGGCTTCTCGGTTTGACGCAGCCCTGAGTGTCAGGGCACCACGGTGGAGCCGATGGTCGGCATGAACTGGCACTGCTTGTCGACGGTGGTGACCTGCCCGAAGATCGTCGACATGATGCTGCCGGAGCCGGTGTCGACGATCGCGGTCAGCGTGGTCGGTCCGGCCGGGTTGATCTCCGGATTGGGCTGGAGCGTCACGGTGCCGGACTTGCCGGTGGTCAGGTTCACCCAGGTGACGTTCAGCGGCAGCTTCTGCTCGGCGGCCGGAGCCGAGGTGCCCACCGCGGTGAACACGTAGGCGGTCTGGCCCGGGCCGGGGCCGGGGGTCGGGATCTTCGCCGGCCCGGCCACCGAGATCGCGGTGGCGATCGAGTTGCCGCCGTCGGGCAGGCAGCCGTTGCCGATCGACGGGTACATGAAGTCCTGGGTCACCGGGGCGTCGGGATCGGGACCGGTGCTGGATGCGGCGGGCGCGGCATCCGGGGCGGCCGGAGCCGGTGCCGGAGCCGGCGCTGGTGCGGCCTCGGGTGCCGGAGCGGGCGCAGCTTCCGGACCCGGTGCCGGCGCTGCCTCCGGTGCAGCCGGGGCATGGGCCTCGGGGGCCGGCGCTTCAGGTGCCGGTGCAGCCTCGGGCGCAGGTGCTGGGGCCGGCGCTTCGGGCGCGGGGGGCGGTGCAGCGTCGGGTGCGGGTGCGGGTGCCGGCGCCGGTGCTTCGGGTGCAGGTGCCGGTGCGGCTGCCGGGGCGGGGGCCGGAGCGGCCGGCGGCGCTGCCTCGATCGCCGGTCCCGCGGCGTGCGCGGGATCGACGCCCGGCGGCAGGTGCGCCGCGGGTCCGGTCGCCACCGGGCCGGCCAGGTGCTGAGCCGGAGCCGTCCCGGGCACCGTCGCCGCCGGTGGCGGCACGTCGGCGCCCGGGATCGCCTCGGGCGGGTTGGACACGAACTGGCTCACCGCCGCAGCCAGATTCCTCGAGTCCAACGGCGCACCGCCGGTCCCGCTGAACGCCGAGGCCGCCGCCATCAGCATCTTGCTGGCGTTGGCGGGATCGGCGGCAGCTTGCTGGATCGCCGGACTGAGCTTCTCCACAGCTGCCAGACCCGGAGCCTGCAGACCGTCGATCGGCATTGGCACCGGCGCGGGATCAGCCACGGCGACACCGCCGAGCGCAAGCGCCGTCGACGAGCCGAGCGCCACGGCGCTGACGGCGAACAGTTTCCAGGTCATTGACATCGAAGTGTCCAATCCTTGGTCGATTAGGCGATCAGGGCAGCGCGGCGGTGGGGAACAGCGACGCCAACGCCGGTCCGGTCAACGGCGAGGCCGACGGTGCACTCGAAGCTGCGGCAGCCGCCTGTGCCGGGGTCAAGCTCGGGGCGGCGACGGACACCAGGCTGGTCAGGTCGCCGGGCAGCGAAACCTGCTGCGGCAGCGGCAACGGAAGTCCGGGCACCTGCGGCAGCGTGATCTCGGCACCCGGAGTCGCGGTCGGGTTCGCCACCGTGCCGGGCACGGTGGTCGCCGGCAGGGTGGTCGCGGGCTGGGTGGCTGCCGGCTGGGTGGGCAGCACCTGCTGCGGCAAGTTCACCGAAGCGCTGGCCACCGGCGGCGTGGTTTCGGCCGGCGCGGCCGGTGTCACGGCATTGGTCAGGGCCGAGGTGGCGGCCTGCAGGGCTTGCGGGGCCTTCGCGGGATCGATGAACTGCTCGACGGCGGACAGCCCGGGGATCGCCGGGCCGGGTGCGGGTGCCGGTTCGGCTTTGGCGATTCCTCCGGTCAGCAGCGCCGCGCCTGACCCGACGACGACGGCTGCGGTGGACAACACGCTTTTGATTCCTGACATGGGCTCTCCCGAGTAGCTGGTGATGGCGGTATGAGCCGAAGCTACGGTGTTACTGGTGGTACTCAAGTGACACGTGTGGCATTTACTTGACCGTTATCGAAGCGAGAGGCGAGTGAAATCGGGAGCGGGCGGCACCGGATTGGTGCGCCGACGGCCGGCGATGCCCCGAAAATCGCCGAGGCTGCGGTTTCATCCGCTCAGCACGGCGTGTTGCGTATGAAACCGCCGAATGTAGGGGCAGGACGGACCGGCAGCACGGCGTGTTGGGTATGAAACTGCCGGATCTGGGGGGAAGACGGAAACCACCAGGGTCGTCGGATGCGGCGTGGCGCTACTACGCTCACCCGCATCGTGAACAACCCGCGATGGGCGACCATCACACGCCTGGCCCCCGTTCTGCTGGTGGCCAGCATCGCCGCACGATTGGCCTGGACCTACCTGCTGCCCAATGGCGCGAACTTCGTCGACCTGCACGTCTATCTCGGCGGGGCCGAAGCGCTGAACCAGCCGGGCACGCTGTATGACTACGTCTACGCCGAGCAGACCCCCGACTTCCCGCTGCCGTTCACTTACCCACCGTTTGCCGCGGTGCTGTTCTATCCGCTGACCCTGTTGCCGTTCTCGGTGGTCGCATTGGGTTGGACGATCGGCGTGATGGCAGCGCTCTACGGCGTGGTCCGGCTGAGCCAGAAACTGCTGGGCATCGAAGCTGGGCAGCGTCAGGCGATGCTGTGGACCGCCGTCGGCATCTGGCTGGAACCGCTGCGCAGCACCTTCGACTACGGCCAGATCAACGTGCTGCTGGTGCTGGCCGTGCTGGCCGCGGTGTACAGCAGCCGCTGGTGGTGGTCGGGTCTGCTGGTCGGCCTGGCGGCCGGGGTGAAACTGACCCCGGCGGTCACCGGCTTGTACTTCCTGGGCGTCCGTCGGTGGGCTGCCGCGGTGTTCTCCGCGCTGGCGTTCGCCGGCACGGTGCTGGTCTCGCTGGCGATCGTGGGGGAGCAGGCCCGCTACTACTTCACCGATCTGCTCGGCGATGCAAGCCGGGTCGGGCCGATCGGCACCTCGTTCAACCAGTCCTGGCGCGGCGGCATCTCGCGGATCCTCGGCTACGACGCCGGCTACGGACCGATCGTGATCGCCGCGGTGCTGCTCACCGCGGTAGTGGCATGGCTGGCGTTTCGGGCGCTCGATGCGGCCGGCGAACCCCGCGACCGGCTGGGCCTGCTGCTGGTGGTGCAACTGTTCGGCCTGCTGCTCTCGCCGATCTCCTGGACCCATCACTGGGTCTGGCTGCTGCCGCTGTTGATCTGGCTGTTCCACGGCCCGTACCGCTACCTCGGCGAGGCGCGGGCGATCGGCTGCGGGTGGTTGGCGTTGACCGTGGTCGGGGTGCCGTGGCTGCTCAGCTTTGCCCAGCCCAGCATCTGGGAGATTCCGCGGCCCTGGTATCTGGCCTGGGCCGGGCTGGTCTACATCGTCGCGTCGCTGCTCACGCTGGCCTGGATCGCGGCGCTGCCGCTCAGGTTTCCGGGCGCCCGACGATCGAGTCGATATCGCGCGCCATAGCGACGTCCTTGTCGGTGATACCGCCCTCGGAATGCGTCACCAGTGCGAAAGTCACGGTCCGCCAACGAATGTCGATGTCCGGATGGTGATCCTGGGCTTCGGCGTGCTCGGCCACCCGGCGCACCGCGTCGATCCCGGCCAGGAACGAATCGAATTTGATCGAACGCCGCAGCGCGCCGTCGGATCGCTGCCAGCCGTCGAGTTTGGTTGCGGCGGCGTCCACTTGTTCATCGGTTAACACAGCCATGTACTCGACGGTATACCGTCAGCTGCCATGACGGTCCAGATCGTGGTGGCCGGGGCGTTGATCGTCGACGGCGCCCTGCTGGTGGCCCAGCGTGCCCGGCCGCCGGAGTTGGCCGGGCTGTGGGAGTTGCCCGGTGGCAAGGCCGCACCGGGTGAGGACGACGCCGCCGCGCTGCGTCGCGAACTGCGCGAGGAACTCGGCGTCGACGTCGCCGTCGGGCCGCGCCTGGGCACCGAAGTCGCGTTGAACGCGACGATGGTGCTGCGCGCCTACCGGGTCACGCTGGTGACCGGAACCGTCGCCGCGCACGATCATCGCGCCCTGCGCTGGGTAGGGGCCCACGAACTGAACCAGTTGGCCTGGGTGCCGGCCGACACCGCTTGGTTGCCGGAACTGGGTGCCGCGTTGGATCACGGTTTGCCTAACGAAGTTTCTCCAAATGTCACCCGATCACAACACGGTGATGATTACCTGACAGGGTGACCACGGCAGCCCCGTCGTCCACGTACGCCGGGCAAGGTGTGAACCTTGCGCTGGCGACCTGGATCTCGACGATCAACTTCTGGGCCTGGAACTTGATCGGGCCGATGTCCACCACCTACGCCGGCGATCTGTCGCTGAGTAGTACCGAGGCGTCGCTGTTGGTGGCCACCCCGATCCTGGTGGGCTCCCTGGGCCGGTTGGCCAGCGGTCCGCTCACCGACCGGTTCGGCGGTCGGGTCATGCTGATCGGCGTCACGCTGGCCTCGATCCTGCCGGTCTTGGCGGTCGGGTGGGCCGGCACCGCCGGCTCCTACCCGATGTTGTTGCTGTTCGGCTTCTTCCTGGGCATCGCGGGCACCATCTTCGCGGTCGGCATTCCGTTTTCCAACAATTGGTACGAGCCGAGCCGACGCGGGTTCGCTACCGGTGTGTTCGGCGCCGGCATGGTGGGCACCGCGCTGTCGGCGTTCTTCACGCCGCGCTTCGTCACCTGGTTCGGCCTGATGCAAACCCACATCATCATCGCGGTGGCGCTGGCGGCCACCGCGGCACTGGGCTTCTTCGCGCTCAAGGACGCACCGACCTTCCACGCCAACACCGACCCGGTGCTGCCAAAGCTGTTGTCCGCAGCCAAACTCCGGGTCACCTGGGAGATGTGCTTCCTGTATGCGGTGGTGTTCGGCGGCTTCGTCGCGTTCAGCAACTATCTGCCCACCTATATCAAGACCATCTACGACTTCAACGCCCACGACGCCGGTGCGCGCACCGCGGCGTTCGCCCTGGCGGCGGTGATCGCCCGGCCGATCGGTGGAGCGTTGGCCGACCGGATCCCGCCGAAGTTCGTGGTACTGGTGTCGCTGGGCGGGACCGCGCTGATGGCACTGATCGCGGTGTTCCAGCCGCCACCGGATGTCTGGTCGGCGGTGACATTCACCTTGTTGGCGGTGTTCCTGGGTATCGGCACCGGCGGGGTGTTCGCCTGGGTGGCGTTGCGGGCACCGGCTAAGTCGGTCGGGTCGGTCACCGGAATCGTCGCTGCAGCAGGCGGTTTGGGCGGCTACTTCCCACCGCTGGTGATGGGCGCGACCTACAATGAGCAGGGTAACGACTACTCGGTCGGACTCGGCTTGCTGGTCGCCACAGCTTTGGTGGCATTGCTGTATACGGCTGTCAAACTACGCAGTCGCGAACCCGTGCAGGAGCAGGCATGACCGCTGGTATCGGAGGACGACTCGAAGAACTGCTGGAACGCAGCGGGCGGTTCTTCACGCCGGGGGAATTCTCCGAGGATCTGCGCACCGTCACCCGCCAAGGCGGCCGCGACGGCGACATCTTCTACCGCGACCGCTGGAGTCACGACAAGGTGGTGCGCTCCACGCACGGCGTCAACTGCACCGGGTCGTGCTCGTGGAAGGTCTACGTCAAGGACGGCATCATCACCTGGGAGACCCAGGAGACCGACTACCCGTCGGTCGGGCCGGACCGTCCCGAATACGAGCCGCGCGGCTGCCCGCGCGGGGCCGCGTTCTCCTGGTACACCTACTCGCCGACCCGGGTGCGCTATCCGTACGCGCGCGGCGTGCTGGTCGAGCTGTACCGCGAGGCCAAGGCCCGACTCGGCGATCCGGTGTTGGCCTGGGCCGACATTCAAGCCGACCCGGAGCGGCGCCGGCGCTACCACCGGGCCCGCGGCAAGGGCGGACTGGTGCGGGTCAGCTGGGCCGAGGCCACCGAGATGATCGCCGCGGCCCACGTGCACACCATCAAGACCTACGGACCGGACCGGGTAGCCGGTTTCTCGCCGATCCCGGCGATGTCAATGGTCAGCCACGCGGCCGGCTCCCGGTTCGTGGAGCTGCTCGGCGGCGTGATGACGTCGTTCTACGACTGGTACGCCGATCTGCCGGTGGCCTCCCCGCAGGTGTTCGGCGATCAGACCGACGTCCCGGAATCCGGCGACTGGTGGGATGCCGCATACCTGATGATGTGGGGTTCGAACGTGCCGGTGACCCGCACGCCGGACGCACACTGGATGGCCGAGGTCCGCTACCGCGGCACCAAGGTGGTGTCGGTCAGCCCGGACTACGCCGACAACACCAAGTTCGCCGACGAATGGATGCCGTGTGCAGCTGGTACCGACGGCGCGCTGGCGATGGCGATGGGCCACGTCATCCTCACCGAAAACTTTGTCGAGAAACGGGTTCCGTTCTTCGTCGACTACGTGCGGACCTACACCGATCTGCCCTTCCTGGTGAAGCTCGAGGATCGCGACGGCACCCTGGTGCCGGGGAAGAACCTGACCGCAGCCGACCTGGAAGGCGATCCAGCCCAGCAGGAGAACGCTGCTTTCAAGCCGGTGCTGTTGGACGGCCGCACCGACACCGTCGCGGTGCCGCAGGGATCACTGGGCTTCCGTTACGGCGACACCGGCGTCGGCAAATGGAACCTGGACCTGCAGGGCATCGTCCCCGCGCTGACCGTCGCCGGTGACGGCACCGAGGGTGTGGCCGTGACGCTGCCGCGCTTCGACACCCTCGACGGGCACGGCGAAACCATCACCCGCGGGGTGCCGGCGCGACGGGTCGGAGAACACCTCGTGTGCACGGTGTTCGATTTGATGTTGGCCCAGTACGGGGTGGCCCGGCCGGGCCTGCCCGGGCAGTGGCCGAGCGGCTACGACGATCCCGACGGCCTCTACACCCCGGCCTGGCAGGAATCGGTCACCGGCGTCTCGGCGGCCCAGGCGATCCGGGTGGCGCGGGAATTCGCCCGCAACGCAGAAGAATCCGGTGGCCGCTCGATGATCATCATGGGCGCCGGTATCTGTCAGTGGTTCCACGGCGATGCCACCTACCGGGCGGTGCTGGCGCTGCTGCTGCTCACCGGTTCGATGGGCCGCAACGGCGGCGGCTGGGCGCACTACGTCGGCCAGGAGAAGTGCCGTCCGGTCACCGGGTGGGCGACCATGGCGATGGCCACCGACTGGACCCGGCCGCCGCGGCAGATGGCCGGCACGTCGTACTGGTATGTCCACACCGACCAGTGGCGCTACGACGGCTACCGGGCCGACGCGCTGTCCAGCCCGGTGGGCCGCGGCCGGTTCGCCGGCCGGCACACCATGGACGTGTTGGCGTCGGCCACCGCGATGGGCTGGAGCCCGTTCTATCCGCAGTTCGACCGGTCCAGCCTGGACGTCGCCGACGAGGCGCAGGCGGCCGGCCGCGACGACGTCGGCGCCTACGTCGCCGAGCAACTCGCCTCCGGTGCACTGAAGTTGGCCGTCACCGATCCCGACGACCCGCGGAACTGGCCGCGGGTGCTCAACATCTGGCGCGCCAACCTGTTGGGTTCGTCGAGCAAGGGCAACGAGTACTTCCTCCGGCACCTGCTCGGCACCACCTCGAACGTGCAGGCCGATCCGGCGCCGGAATCGTTGCGGCCCAACGATGTCAACTGGACCGACGACATCCCCGAGGGCAAGCTCGACCTGCTGATGTC
This sequence comes from Mycobacterium sp. NGS45, assembly GCF_059812645.1. NCBI lineage: Bacteria > Bacillati > Actinomycetota > Actinomycetes > Mycobacteriales > Mycobacteriaceae > Mycobacterium > Mycobacterium sp. NGS45. The sequence continues at coordinate 72,977 of NZ_JCALDB010000006.1, forward strand.
GATCGACTTCCGGATGACCTCGACCACGCTGCTGTCCGATGTGGTGCTGCCGGCTGCGACCTGGTACGAGAAGGCCGATCTGTCCAGCACCGACATGCATCCCTACGTGCACGCGTTCAGCCCTGCCATCGACCCGCCGTGGGAGACCCGATCGGACTTCGACGCCTTCGGTGCGGTCGCGCGGGCCTTCAGCACGTTGGCGGCCAAACACCTGGGCACCCGCACCGACGTCGTGCTCGGCACGTTACAGCACGACACCCCGGGCGCGATGGCCTATCCCGGTGGCACCGAACATGATTGGCGTACCACCGGCGAAGTCCCGGTGCCGGGCAAGACCATGGGGCCGATCGCGGTGGTGCAGCGTGACTACGCCGCGATCGCCGACAAGTGGTCCACGCTGGGCCCGCTCACCGAGCGGCTGGGCCTGACCACCAAGGGTGTCACCACTCACCCAGACAAAGAAGTGGACGCTCTGGCTGCCAAATTCGGGGTACTCGATTCCGGTCCGGCCCAAGGCCGGCCGGCGATCACCACGGCCGAGCGGATGGCCGATGTGATCCTGACGCTGTCCGGGACGTCGAACGGCCGGTTGGCGGTGCAGGGCTTCCGGGAACTCGAACGGCGCACCGGACGCAACCTTGTGCACCTGGCCGAAGGCAGTGAGGAACGTCGGATCAGTTACGCCGACACCCAGGCCCAACCGGTTCCGGTGATCACCAGCCCGGAGTGGTCGGGCAGCGAGACCGGTGGCCGCCGGTACGCGCCGTTCACGGTGAACATCGAGGAACTCAAACCGTTCCACACCCTTACCGGCCGCATGCATTTCTACCTCGACCACGACTGGCTCGAGGAACTCGGCGAGCAACTGCCGATCTACCGGCCACCGTTGGACATGGCCCGACTGTTCGGCGAACCGAACGTCGGGGAGCCGGACGCGGCCGGGATCGGTTTGACCGTGCGCTATCTGACGCCGCACTCGAAGTGGTCGATCCACTCCGAGTACCAGGACAACCTGTTCATGCTGTCGCTGTCCCGGGGTGGGCCGACGATGTGGATGAGCCCGGCCGACGCCGACAAGATCGCAGTCGCCGACAACGACTGGGTGGAGGCAGTGAACCGCAACGGCGTGTTGGTGTGCCGTGCGATCGTCAGCCACCGGATGCCCGAGGGCGTGGTGTTCGTCTACCACGCGCAGGAACGCACCATCGACGTACCGCTGACCGAAACCACCGGCACCCGCGGCGGCATCCACAACTCGCTGACCCGGCTGTTGATCAAACCCAGCCACCTGGCCGGCGGCTATGCGCAGAACGCCTTCGCGTTCAACTATCTGGGCCCCACCGGCAATCAGCGCGACGAGGTGACGGTGGTGCGACGTCGATCCCAGGAGGTCAAGTACTGATGCGGGTGATCCGATGAAGGTCATGGCCCAAATGGCGATGGTGATGAACCTCGACAAGTGCATCGGGTGTCACACCTGTTCGGTGACGTGCAAGCAGGCCTGGACCAACCGGGCCGGTACCGAGTACGTGTGGTTCAACAACGTCGAAACCCGTCCAGGACTGGGATATCCGCGTACCTATGAGGATCAGGAACGCTGGCGGGGCGGCTGGATCCGGGACCGCAAGGGCCGGTTGCGGTTACGCGACGGCGGCCGGTTCGCCAAGCTGGCCCGGATCTTCTCCAATCCCAAGCTGCCCTCGATCGACGACTACTACGAGCCGTGGACCTACGACTACGAGAACTTGACCTCGGCTCCGCTCGGTGAGCACATCCCGGTCGCGCCGCCACGCAGCCTGATCACCGGCAAGCCGATGAAGGTGTCGTGGTCGGCCAACTGGGACGACGATCTGGGCGGCTCACCGGAGATCGTGCCGAAAGATACCGTGCTGCAGCAGGTCAGCGAGAAGATCAAGCTGGAGCTCGAAGAGACGTTCATGTTCTACCTGCCGCGGATCTGCGAGCACTGCTTGAACCCGTCGTGTGTGGCGTCCTGCCCGTCGGGCGCGATGTACAAGCGCAGCGAGGACGGCATCGTGCTGGTGGACCAGGACCGCTGCCGCGGTTGGCGGATGTGCGTATCCGGATGCCCGTACAAGAAGGTCTATTTCAACCACAAGACCGGCAAGGCCGAGAAGTGCACGCTGTGCTACCCGCGGATCGAAGTGGGCCTGCCGACGGTGTGCTCGGAGACCTGCGTGGGCCGACTGCGGTACCTGGGCCTGGTGCTCTACGACGCGGACCGGGTGCTCGAGGCCGCCTCGGTGGAAGACGAGCAACAGCTCTACGCCGCGCAGCGCGAGATCCTGCTGGATCCCAATGATCCGCGGGTGATCGCGGCCGCACGCGCCGAGGGCATCTCCGCAGAATGGATTGCCGCCGCGCGACGTTCACCGGTCTACGCGTTGATCAACACCTATCAGGTGGCGCTGCCGCTGCATCCGGAATACCGGACGGTGCCGATGGTGTGGTACATCCCGCCACTGTCGCCGGTGGTCGACGCGGTCAGCCGGGACGGTCACGACGGCGAGGAACTGGGCAATCTGTTCGGCGCGCTGGAAGCGCTGCGCATCCCGATCGAATACCTGGCCGGATTGTTCACCGCCGGCAACACCGAAGCGGTCGCCGACGTGCTGCGCAAACTCGCCGCAATGCGCTCCTACATGCGCGACGTCAACCTGGGTCGCGAAACCCAGGCGCACATTCCGGCCGCGGTGGGCATGACCGAACAGCAGATGTATGACATGTACCGGCTGCTGGCATTGGCGAAATACGATGAGCGCTACGTGATTCCGAGCGCCTACGCCAGTACCGGCGGCATGGTCGAGGAGCCTGGCTGCTCGCTGGACTTCGACGGCGGGCCCGGAATGTATGAGTCCGGACCGTTCGGTGAGGCCAGCGGCGGGCCGGTGCCGATCGCGGTGGAAACCTTCCACGCGCTGCAGCACCGGCAGACCAGCGAGGGGATGGCTGCCAACGCCAGCGAGCCGTCCCGGGTCAACCTGCTGAACTGGGATGGTCGCGGCGTGCCCGACGGCATGTTCCCGGACGGAGACGGGCGATGAGGCTGCTGTCGCGGGCGCGCTCCGGCCAACGTCATCGCGCGGTGTGGCAGGCCGCGTCACTGCTGCTGGCCTACCCCGACGACACCCGTGCGGTCCGGCTGCAGACCGTCGCCGAACTGCTCGGCCACATCGACGGTTCGGCGCGCGAGCAGTTGGCCCGGGCGCACTCCGCGCTGTCGGCCCTGGATGCCACCGCGGCTGCCGCGGACTACGTGGCCACCTTCGACCTGGCTCGACGCACCACGATGTACCTCACCTACTGGATCGCCGGTGACACCCGCAACCGCGGAGCCGCCATGCACGCCTTCGTGACCGCCTATCGACAGGCCGGTGCCGCACCGCCGGATGACGAATCACCCGACCATCTGGCGGTGGTGCTGGAGTTCGCCGCGCGCGTCGACCCCGAGGTCGGGCGCACGTTACTGGTCGAGCATCGGGTCTCGATCGACATCCTGGCCGCGGCGCTGGCCGAGCGCGGCTCGCCGTACGCCGACGTCGTCGCCGCGGTGGTGGCCACGCTGCCGTCGGCCACCGACACCGAGGTGCGCCGGGCGCGAAAGCTCGCCGCCGAAGGACCCTCGGCCGAAGCCGTGGGCCTGCAGCCGTTCACGCTGACGGTGCCGCCGCGGCGCACCGAGGAAGTGGGGTAGCCATGGGTGCGGCGTTCTGGAACACCATCCCGTACGTGACGCTGGCCGTCGTCGCGGTCGGGACCTTCTGGCGGTATCGCTACGACAAGTTCGGCTGGACCACCCGATCGTCGCAGCTGTACGAAGCCCGGGTGCTGAGGATCGCCAGTCCGATGTTCCATTTCGGCATCCTGGTCGTGATCGCGGGCCACTTCATCGGCTTGGTGATTCCGCAAACCTGGACTGACGCAATCGGTTTGAGTCAGCACGCCTACCACATCCAGGCAGTCACGCTGGGCTCGATCGCGGGCGTCTGCACGCTGTTGGGCATCACGTTGCTGATCTACCGGCGCCGCACCAACGGGCCGGTGTTCATGGCCACCACGGCCAACGACAAGCTGATGTACGTGGTGCTGGTGGCCGCGATCGTGGCCGGGCTGTGCGCCACCGCGCTGGGTTCCGGGCTGGTGGGCGAGGAGCACAACTACCGGCAGACGGTGTCGATCTGGTTCCGCTCGATCTGGGTGCTCGACCCGCGCGGTGACCTGATGGCGCTGGCCCCGATGTACTTCCAGGTGCACGTGTTGATCGGGCTGGCGCTGTTCTGTCTGTGGCCGTTCACCCGGCTGGTGCACGCCTTCAGCGCGCCGATCGGCTACCTGTTCCGGCCCTACATCGTCTACCGCAGCCGGGACGTGGCGCGCGGCACCGAGCTGGTGGGATCCCAGCCGCACCGGCGCGGTTGGTGAGCGTGGTCAGCGCTCAGTAGTGCAGCGAATCGGCCAGTACCCGCACCGGGGCGTCGCGATGGTGCGAGGCGTAGAACGGGTGCATCAACCGCGGATGGCGGCAGTGCACACACGATGCCGCCGGTTCCTCGGACTCCGAACCGGTCAGGTGATGACAGGTCCGGCAGTGCACGAAGTGGAAGCCACCGAAATAGCTGAGTAATCCGAGATAGACGGCGACCGTTGCGGCCGAGCCAACCAGCACGATCAATGCCAGGCCGAGCATCTCCAAACCGGTCATTTCAGCACCTCCAGCTGCGTCAAAGACCATCTGAATTCACGCTACGCCCGCCGGTGCCGGCCGGCTCAGGATTTGCGGGCGCGCTTGAACACCTTCTCCAGATCCTTGCCCCGGATGCCGCTGAGCTCGGCCTTGCGCACCTTGTTCAGAACCACCGGGCAACGCTTGCACCGAGGCTTGCTGCGGCAGCACTTCTTCTTCGGTTTGAGGCTGGCCAACTTCTCTGGCTTCACGTGATCTTTCCGCTCGCGGATGCTTCTGGTTTCGCGATCATGGGTCCGCGCTGCAACAATTTGCGGAATGACTGCTCGTCCCAACTTTAGAAACGTCGCGATCGTCGCTCACGTCGACCACGGCAAAACCACCCTCGTGGACGCCATGCTGCGACAATCCGGCGCTTTGGCCGAGCGGGGCGAGGCCCAAGAACGCGTGATGGACTCCGGTGACCTGGAGCGCGAAAAGGGCATCACGATCCTGGCCAAGAACACCGCAGTGCACCGCCACCACGCCGATGGCACCGTCACTGTGATCAATGTCATCGACACCCCCGGCCACGCCGATTTCGGCGGCGAGGTGGAACGCGGACTGTCCATGGTCGACGGCGTCGTGCTGCTGGTCGACGCCTCCGAGGGCCCGCTGCCCCAGACCCGATTCGTGCTGCGCAAGGCGCTGGGCGCGCATCTGCCGGTGATCCTGGTGGTCAACAAGACCGACCGGCCGGACGCCCGGATCGCCGAAGTGGTCGAAGAAAGCCACGACCTGCTGCTCGACGTCGCCTCCGACCTGGACGACGAAGCCCAGGCCGCGGCCGAGAAGGCGCTCGACCTGCCGACGCTGTACGCCTCGGGCCGGGCCGGCATCGCCTCGACCACCCAGCCGGCCAACGGCGAGGTGCCCGACGGCGGCAACCTCGACCCGCTGTTCGACGTGCTGATGGAGAACATCCCGCCGCCGTCGGGTGACCCGGAGGCACCGCTGCAGGCGCTGGTGACCAACCTCGACGCGTCGGCGTTCCTGGGCCGGCTGGCGCTGATCCGGATCTACAACGGCAAGATCAAGAAGGGCCAGCAGGTGGCCTGGATGCGTGAGGTCGACGGTTCGCCGGTGATCACCAACGCCAAGATCACCGAACTGTTGCGCACCGTCGGCGTCGAACGCACCCCGGCCGACGAGGCAGTGGCCGGCGACATCGTCGCGGTCGCCGGTATTCCGGAGATCATGATCGGCGACACCCTGGCCGATCCGGACAACTCGCATGCGTTGCCGCGCATCACGGTCGACGAGCCGGCCATCTCGGTCACCATCGGCACCAACACTTCGCCGCTGGCCGGCCGGGTGTCCGGGCACAAACTGACCGCGCGGATGGTCAAGAGCCGACTGGACGCCGAACTGGTCGGCAACGTGTCGATCCGGGTGGTCGACATCGGCCGGCCGGACGCCTGGGAGGTGCAAGGCCGCGGTGAGCTGGCCCTGGCCATCCTGGTGGAGCAGATGCGTCGCGAGGGCTTCGAGCTGACCGTCGGCAAGCCGCAGGTGGTCACCAAGCAGGTCGACGGCAAGCTGCACGAGCCGTTCGAGGAGCTGACCATCGACTGTCCCGAGGAGTTCGTCGGCGCGATCACCCAGTTGATGGCCGCGCGCAAGGGCCGGATGGAGCAGATGACCAACCACGCCGCGGGTTGGGTGCGGATGGACTTCGTGGTGCCCAGCCGTGGGCTGATCGGCTTCCGCACCGACTTCCTGACCGAGACCCGCGGCACCGGCATCGCCAATGCGGTGTTCGAGGGCTACCGGCCGTGGGCCGGCGAGATCCGGGCCCGGCACACCGGCTCGCTGGTGTCCGACCGCAGCGGGGCCATCACGCCGTTCGCGATGATCCAACTCGCCGACCGCGGCCAGTTCTTCGTCGAGCCCGGGCAGCAAACCTATGAAGGCCAGGTGGTGGGCATCAACCCGCGCGCCGAGGACCTCGACATCAACATCACCCGGGAGAAGAAGCTGACCAACATGCGGTCCTCGACTGCCGACGTGATGGAAACCCTGGCCAAGCCGCTCGAGCTGGATCTCGAGCAGGCCATGGAGTTCTGCGCGGCCGACGAGTGCGTGGAGGTCACCCCGGAGATCGTGCGGGTGCGCAAGCTCGAGCTGACCGCCAGCCTGCGGGCGCGTGCCAAGGCCCGGGCGAAGGCAGCTGCCAACCAGGGTTAGGGCGTGCCCTGGTTGCACACTGCGTGCGGGTAGTGCACGCGAAACTGCTGTTCGGCGTACCGTGCTTGCACATTCTGTGCGGGTAGGGCACGCAGATGTACCCTCCTTGCACACTGCGTGCGGGTAGGGCACGTGAAACTGCGCCCAGGCGTACCCTCCTTGCACATTCTGTGCGGGTAGGGCACGCAGATGTACCCTCCTTGCACACTCTGTGCGGGTAGGGCACGTGAAACTGCTGTTCGGCGTACCCTCCTTGCACACTGCGTGCGGGTAGTGCACGTGAAACTGCCAATTCGTGTGCAGTGGTTGCACATTGGGGACGGCCCGCCAGGTTTTCCACAGGACCGCTCGCACTGAATGGCTTCTGCGCCGCCCAACGCAGAACATGCCGACATGGAGCAACTCCAACAGTTGATGGCCCAAAGCGACGGTGTGGCTCGCTTCGCGGAGATCCGTGCGGTCCTCGGGCGACGGGTAATGGAACGGTTGGTCCGCGAACGTGAGCTGGTGAAGATTTGGCCGGGCATCTACTGCCTGGGCGAGCCCGCGAATGCTGTGCGGTTGCGCGGTTTGGATCTGCGCTGTGGCCAACGCGTTGCGGTGTGCCTGCACACCGCGGCCGGCGTGCACGGCTTCGACATCGAGAACCCGAAGCGGCTGCACGTGCTGAATCCGGCCGGGAGACAGTTGCGCGACGGCCCGTATCTGGCGGTCCACCGCAGGCAGGGTGTGCCGCTGACGACGGTGCGGGGCCGACCAGTGAGCGAGGCCGCCTGGACTGCGGTGGACGTGGCCCGTCGTCTGGAGCGGCCGCGGGCGCTAGCCACCCTCGATGCGGCGTTGCGTAGTAAGACCTGCCAGGCCGCGGGCCTCATGCAGGCCTGCGACGCCCAGGCGGGCCTGCACAACATCGCCCAGGTTCGGGAACTGGTCCCGCTGGCGCGAGCAGAGGCCGAGTCGCCAATGGAAAGCGAGGCCCGGCTGGTGATGCACGACGGTGGTATCCCCGAGCCCGAGTTGCAGCTACGGATTTCAGATCGGTCGGGGAAGGTCTGGCGAGTGGACTTCGCGTGGCGGGTACCAAAGGTGATCGTCGAGTACGACGGCTACGACCACCACAAGAGTCCGGAGGAGATGCGACGGGACCACGAACGGCGGGCCGCGCTCGAGGATGCGGGCTGGCGGGTCCTGGCCATCACCGTCGATGACGTGCGGCGGTATCCGGAGCGCATGCTGGCGCGGCTGCGAGCACTGCTGAGCAGCTGAGGTCCGTAGCTGACATCGATGGCGCCGCGATTCTGGATGGTGCCCTCAGGCGCAGTGCAGGAAAGGTCAGGGGCCGTCCTCGAGGTGTGCAGTCGTCGCTCTGGACGGGTCCCGGCCCAGGCCGGACCGGCCTGGAAGCAGGTAGCCGGGTCCGCACGACATCGCCCATCTCGGCGATCGCTACCGGGGGTCGGCGAGTCGGGCCGATACCCTGTAACCCGTGCCGACAGCCCTGCGACGCCTCTCCGTGTGCGCTGCCCTGCTGACGGCGCTGGTCACCGGGGGTTGCACGGTCAGCCCGCCGCCGGCCCCGCAGAGCACCGAGACGGCCGATGCCAGTACCCCGCCCCCGCCGAAAGCGACCATGATCATCATGGGCATCGACAACATCGGTGCCGGCTTCAATCCGCACCTGCTGTCCGATCAGTCCCCGGTCAACGCCGCGATCAGCGCGCTGGTGCTGCCGAGCGCGTTCCGTCCGGTGGCCGACGCCAAGACCCCGGCCGGTTCGCGTTGGGAGATCGACAACACCCTGCTGCTCTCGGCCGAGGTGACCAGTCAGCAGCCGTTCACCATCACCTACAAGCTGCGGCCCGAGGCGTCCTGGACCGACAATGCGCCGATCGCCGCCGACGACTTCTGGTACTTGTGGCGCCAGATGGTCAGCCAACCCGGCGTGGTGGACCCGGCCGGCTACGACCTGATCACCGGTGTGCAGTCGATCGACGGCGGCAAGACCGCGGTGGTCACCTTCCGGCAGCCCTACCCGGCCTGGCGCGAACTGTTCAACAACCTGCTGCCCGCGCACATCGTCAAGGACGTACCGGGTGGTTTCCTGGCCGGGCTGGCCCGCGCATTGCCGGTGACCGGCGGCCAGTTCCGGGTGGACACCATCGACCCGCAGCGTGACGAGATCCTGCTCGCGCGCAACGACCGGTTCTGGGGGCCGCCGGCCAAACCCGACCAGATCCTCTTCCGGCGCGCGGGAGCGCCTGCGGCCCTTGCGGATTCGATGCGCAACGGGGACACCCAGGTGGCTCAGGTGCACGGCGGCGCCGCGGCCTTCGCGCAGCTGTCGGCCATTCCGGATGTGCGCACCTCGCGGATCGTCACACCGCGCGTCATGCAGATCACGCTGCGCGGTCAGCAACCGCATCTCGCCGACCCGCAGGTGCGCAAGGGTATCGCCGGACTGCTGGACATGAACCTGCTGGCCGCCGTCGGCGCCGGCAGCGACAACACCGTGACGTTGGCGCAGGCCCAGGTGCGGTCACCCTCGGACCCCGGCTACGTGCCGACCGCGCCGCCCGCGTTGACCCGCGAGGCCGCCTTCGAGTTGCTGGAAGCCGCCGGATACACCGTCGGACGTGAGGTGACTGCGACGCCCGAGCCCACACCCGGCGTGCCCGCACCCGCCCCCGAGGTCACCCGCGGCCGAATCAGCAAGGACGGCAACCAGTTGTCGCTGGTGATCGGCGCTGCGGCCAACGACCCGACGTCGGTCGCGGTGGCCAACACTGCGGCCGATGAACTGCGCAACGTCGGGATCGCGGCGTCGGTGTCGGCGCTGGATCCGGTGATGCTTTACGGAGAGGCGTTGGCCACCAACAAGATCGACGCGATCGTGGGCTGGCACTCAGCCGGCGGGGATCTGGCCACCTCGCTCGCGTCACGCTACGGCTGCCCGGCCCTGGAGGCCACCGCGGTGTCCACCTCGGGTGCGCCCCCGACCACCGCGACGACGCCGACCGCACCACCCACCGCGCCGACGACCACGGCACCGGTGACGCCGGCGACCACCACCCCGGAGGCGCCACCGCCGGACTCCGGTGCCCTGGTGCAGGCGCCGTCCAACTTGACCGGTGTGTGTGACTCCTCGATTCAGCCCTATATCAGTGCGGCCCTTGATGGTTCGAAACCCATCGACGAAGTGATCGAACTCGTCGAACCCAAGCTGTGGTCGATGTGGACGGTGCTGCCGATCCTGCAGGACACCACGATCGTGGCGACCGGGCCGACGGTGTCCAACGTCAACTTGTCCGGCGCGGTGCCGGTGGGCATCGTCGGCAATGCCGGCGACTGGGTGAAGGTGCAGCAGTAGCCGGCACGCGACGGGTGGTGCTCACTCCTCGGCGGCTGGCGTCTTGGCGACGGCCCGTTTGGTGTCGGGTTTCTTGAACACCTTGCTGGCGGCCTTCTTGACCGCGGTGTCGAGTCGTTTGGCGGTCGCGGTGGCGCGCTCGTTGGCGCTGGCCAGCCGGTCCTTGACCGCTGTGGCGACCGGTCCGTTGCGCACCGTGAGCTTACCCGGCCGCTCGGCATCGGGCTGTTGTGCGCCCGGTGAGAACTTGCCCAGGAACGAACTGCCCGGCACCTTCGGCGTGGTCTTGGCCTCGACCGGGTCCGCCGCTTCGCGGGCGACCAGCGTGGTCGAGGCCTCGGCCGGGTCGGCGTTGCGATCGACGCCCAGGGCATCGGCCACCGCGTCGCGGACCTGGTTGCGGGCACCGATCAGCTTCTCGTTGCGGAACTGCATGATGGCGCCGTCGTCATCGGGATCCGTGGGATCCCCGTTGCTGCCGCCGAGCGGGGGGCTGATCACCGACGCCACGGCCTCGTAGGCCGGGTCGATGATGTACAACGGCGCATCGATGTAAGCCTCCAGCGCGTCGTACAGGGCGCCGCGGTCACGGTCGAGGATCGCGGCCGTGATCGGGACAATGCCCAGCGGTGCGCCGATCAACGCGGTGGCCAGGTTTTCGGCCGACTTGGCAAAACCGGCCGCCACGACCGACGACGGATTGTCGGGCATGTCGCCGTCGACGCCGAGCGCCTCACGCAAATCGCTCAAGCCCGCCCACAACACCTCGCTGCGGAACTGCATGATCGCGCCGTCTTCGTCATCCGTCGTGTACGGGTCGTGATCGGTGCCGCCACCCAACTCCTCGGGCAGCACCTCGGCGATCGCGTCGATGGCCGGGTCCAGCGCCCACAGTGGAGCATCGATGGCCTGTCGAATCACATTGCGCAACAACGCATCATCGCCGATCACCAACGCCACTGCGGCGATCGCCGGGCTCAACGGTGCCAACGCGACGGTGCCCAGGATGCGCTCGGCCGACAACGCCGCCGAAGCCAGCGCACCGTCGTCGTATTGCACCGCCATCAGCTGCGGTGCGGCGTACCGAGTCTGCGATTGAGCCTCGACGGTCGGTGGTGCCACCGGAGTGATCGCGATGACGCCGGCCGCTGCGACGGCCAATCCGGTGGTCAACCCAAATTGCTGGCAAACACCCATTATTCCCCCAAGGAACGATTTACTACCCCGTCCCTTCTGCACTGTAGGGCTCGGCGGGGGCTTCTGGGGCGGGATCGGCAGACTCGGCGGCGGCAGCCGAGGCCGGCTCCTCGGACTCGGCCGGGGCATCGGCAGCGGGCTCGTCGGCTTCGACGGGGACATCCGGGGACAGGTCGGCCGGTGCGAGATCTTCCGGAGGCGCACTGCCGACCGGGGTCAGGTAGAACGGCGCCGACAGGCTCTGCGGCGGGGCGTCGTCGCAGCCGCCGGTGAAGAAGAAGCCGAGCTGGCCCTCGAGCGTGATGGCGTCCCAGGAGTAGGTCACGTCGGCCGGCAGGGTGGTGCCGTCGTCGCAGGTCAATGCATCGACACGGGGCACCCGCATGGTCCAGCTGCCCACCGACAGGTGCGCTTCGCCTTCCCACGGCGCGTACACGCCGCCCGAGTCGGCGACTCGCACGCACGGGATGAACGGCTGATCGTTGGGATCGTCGACGCAGGGCCGCACCGTCCAGGTCGACGGCTCGTCCTCGCCCATGTCCATCAGGTAGACGCCTTCGAAACCTTCTGCGGCGGCCGGACTGGCGAAGCCAATCGAAGCCAACGTCGCGGCCGCAGCCGCCGTCAGCGCCGTAGCGTTCCTCAAGGCGTGCTCCTTCACTTCTGGTCGATCGATGCAGATCGGACCGCGGTATCGCGGTGGCCCGACGATAGGACGATAGGCGACCGCGGCCCTCGGCGGACGCGTCCCGGCCGAAATCCGTAGCGGCCGGGCCGGGTCCAGCCGTCATGGAACCAGCGTCGGGACCTCACTAGGCTCAGCAGATGCCCGCTGAGCGACCGCGTCTGCTGTTCGTGCACGCCCATCCCGACGACGAGACCATCACCACCGGTGCGACCATCGCGCATTACGCCGCCCGCGGCGCCGACGTCGACGTCGTCACCTGCACCCTGGGTGAAGAGGGTGAGGTGATCGGCGAACAGTGGGCCAGGCTGACCGTCGACCACGCTGACCAACTCGGCGGCTACCGGATCGGGGAACTCACCGCGGCGCTGCAGGCGCTGGGCGTCGGCGCGCCGCACTACCTCGGTGGGGCCGGCCGGTGGCGGGACTCGGGTATGGCGGGCACCCCGCCGCGTACCGGCAGCCAACGTCTCGTAGACGCCGACGAGCGCGAGGTGGTCGGCGAGTTGGTCGAGGTAATCCGGACGCGGCGCCCGCATGTGGTGGTCAGCTACGACCCCAACGGCGGTTACGGCCACCCCGACCACATCCGGACCCATCAAGTGACTACCGCGGCGGTTGAGGCCGCGGCCGGTACCGACTTTGCCGGACAGCCCTGGTCGGTGCCCAAGTTCTATTGGACGGTGACCGCACGCAGCGCCCTCAATGCGGCCAACGCCCAACTCGAAGCCGCCGACCTGCTGCCGCACTGGCAGCAGTTGGGTGACTTCGGCGACTTCGGTTTCCCTGACGAGCAGATCACCGCGGTGGTCGAAGCCCAGGACGGGTTGGCCGCCAAGATCGCCGCGCTACGTGCACATGCCACCCAGGTGAGCGTGGGACCGACCGGTCGGGCCGGCGCACTGTCGAACAACCTGGCCATGCCGATCATCGCGGAAGAGCACTATGTGCTGGTCTCCGGAACGCCCGGGGAGCGTGATGCGCGCGGCTGGGAAACCGATCTGCTGGCCGGCCTGAACGTCTAGCAACAGAAAATCGCCGGCGAGACCGCCCCCTCCACGGTCCCGCCGGCGAAGTCTTCGGGCACTCAGCCCCGCATCTCGCGGCGACCCTGCCGCGGCCAGGCCTTGCGTTTGCAGCCGACGCGTAGTGACGAGCGTCCGGAACTGCCGTCGCCGCCGGTGATTTGGGCGATCGGTGAGGCGCATACTCGGTTGTGCATCGGTGCCTCCCGGGTCGTGCTGACGTGGTCTGGTTCGAAGTTACGGAGGCGCGGACGGTCACGGAACCAGCTATGGAGTCTTCGAGTAGTGATCGCCGGACACACGAGTAGTGGCTACTCGCATCCGGTAGGCTTCCCTTCGCAGCGCGCATCGGAAGAAGGACGGTCATGGACCAGGATCTGGACCCCAACCAGCAGCATTGGCAGGATCGGATGGACAGCTATCAGTGGGTCGTCGGTTCCTTGGTGGCGTTGCTCGACAGCGTCCCGACCTGAGCGACGACGTCGACGACGGGACCCACCCGGTCCTGCGGATCGTCGTCTTGACGTTGCTGGCCATCGATGGCGTGTTGTGCGCCTTGATGGCCGCGTTGTTTCTGCCCTCGTATCTGGGCGCGATCCCGTTCCCGATCAGTGCGGTGCTCGCCGGCCTGGTCAATCTGGTGTTGGTGTGGGCCGCCAAGTATTGGGCCGCCGAACCTCGGTTGGCCGCATTGCCGCTGTGGACCTGGCTGGCCACCGTCATGCTGCTGATGGTGGGCGGGCCGGGCTCCGATGTGGTGTTCGGCGGCACCGGCGCGATGGGTCTGGTGCTGGTGTTGGTGGGCGCCGGACCGGCCGCGTGGTGGCTGTGGCGCCCGCAGACCGCCGCGGGCTGACCGTCAGTCCGTGGTGGCCGAACGCGGGGTGCGCCGCGGCGCCTTCTCCGCAGTGGCCTCGCCGACGCCGGTGCTGGTGCGGGTGGCCCGCTCGGCAGCTTCGGTCACACGCTTGAACACCTTGCCGGGCGCCTGGGCGATGCGCTGCAAGCGCTCACCCGGTGTGGCGCGGACCTTGGCCGCCGCGTTCGGTTCCGCCACGGTGGCGCTCGGCGCGTCCGGACGCTTGGGCGTGAGCTGAACTTCGGGCCGGATCTGCGGCACTGCCGTGGTGTCGGACGTCTTCGGCGCGGCGCGCAGCGCCTCGCGCAGCAGCTTGCGGGGCGAGCCGATGCGGGTGAGGCTCAGTCCGGCCGGTGGCCCAGCCGTTGTGCGGTCGGCCGGCGCGTCGGTGACCGGTGCGCTAACCGCGGGCGGGGCCGGGTCCGGGTCGCCCTGATCGGCGGTCAGCTCGACAGGGTCGTTCAGCTCGACAGGGTCGTTCGCTTGCTCGACGGGGTCGTCGAGCTGTTCGGCGACGGCGCCCGCATCAGGTGCGTCGAGGGCGGCCGGTGTGGTTAGCGCCCGGACCCGCTCGGCGAACTCGGCGGCGCGGTCGGCCAGGCTGATCGGCGCTGCGGTGACCTCGCGCAGCAGCTGAGCCAGCTGATCGCGAAGTTCACCGGTGGCCAACGCCGCAGAGATATCCAGGTCGGTCGGCGTTGCCGTGACATCGCGGAGCCACTGGGTCAGTTCCGCTCCGAACCCACCGGAACTCAACGCCGCAGACAGCTCCGGGCCGGCCGACAGTGCCGTGCTGGTAGCGGTGAACGGGAGCGGCGGAACCGGCGGCAGCGGTGGCAACCACCCGAAAAGCCAGTTGATCTCGTTGTTCGCCAGCTGGATGACCGCGTCCCAGGTGTCGCTCGCGACGTTGCCCAGCCCGGTGAAGAAGGGAACCGGCCCGAAGATCCAATCATCGAGGTTGAACACGATGCTGCGGACGATGGACTCCCCGAACTGGTAGAGAATCGGGATCTGTCCAGCCAGCCACCCCACCACGGGCACCCATCCGACCGCCCACGCGGCCACGTCGAAACCCCATTCCACCCAGGGCTCGCCCCAGTTGTAGACGTTCTTGATCGCGCTGTTGATGTCGGAGGCGACAGATTGCGGCCCGATGTCGACCGCAGCGGTGGCTGCCTGATCGGTCAGTGCCGGGGCAGACTGCCACAGCGTGGTGTTGACCAGGCCGGTCAACGCTGTCGACGCGGTGAGCGTGATGGGCCTGGCCACCGCTGCGGGTACCGGCGCTGGAACCGGCGTCACTGCGGGCGCCAGCGCGATCGCGGCGGCGGCCGTCGTGGTGACCGCGGCGGTCAGAACGCAACGCAACGAAACAGTCATGCTCAGCTCCATCCTCCGTGCGCCCCGCCCGCAGGAGAACTTACGGCAGCGAGCCGGAATCCATCCGGATTTGAGCGCACCGGCAGGGCGGATGCAGCGTCGGGCAGTGCAGGATTACTGTGGAGGCGGTCCGGCAGCCGAGTATCAGATAGTGGGACACGCGGATGAATTCTTTCCACCGACGGGTTATTCGGGAGTGGCCCTGAACCCTCAGCGTGTTGATCTGCCCGGCCCGAGCATGCCTCCGGCCCCAAACCAGGCCCCGTCCCAAGCCAGCCCGGCTGCGATGCGTCGGGTGTTGCGCCGCGCGCGCGACGGGGTAGCGCTCAACGTCGATGAAGCCGCGATCGCGCTCGGCGCCCGCGGCGACGACCTCGCCGACCTGTGCGCCAGCGCCGCCCGGGTGCGCGACGCCGGTTTGGAATCGGCCGGTCGCAGCGGCGCCGCGGGTCGGCTGCCGATCAGCTATTCGCGCAAGGTCTTCATTCCGATCACCCATCTGTGCCGGGACACCTGCAACTACTGCACCTTCGTCACGGTGCCGGGCAAGCTGCGCGCCGCCGGGCAGGGCATGTACCTAGAACCCGACCAGATCCTCGACATCGCTGCGCGCGGCGCCGAATTGGGTTGCAAGGAAGCGCTGTTCACCCTGGGCGACCGCCCGGAGACGCGGTGGGCCGAAGCCCGGCAGTGGCTGGATGAACGGGGCTACGACTCGACGCTGGACTACGTGCGCGCGATGGCGATCCGGGTGCTCGAGGAGACCGGCCTGCTGCCGCACCTGAACCCGGGCGTGATGAGCTGGTCGGAGCTGTCCCGACTCAAGCCGGTCGCGCCGTCGATGGGCATGATGCTGGAGACCACCAGCAGGCGGCTGTTCGAAACCAAGGGCCAAGCCCACTACGGCAGCCCGGACAAGGACCCGGCCGTGCGGTTGCGCACGCTGACCGACGCCGGCCGGCTGTCCATCCCGTTCACCACCGGCCTGTTGGTCGGGATCGGGGAGACGCTGACCGAGCGGGCCGAGACCATCCACGCGATTCGCCGCTCGCACAAGGAGTTCGGCCACATCCAGGAAGTCATCGTGCAGAACTTCCGGGCCAAGGATCACACCGCGATGGCCGCGACCCCGGACGCCGGGATGCAGGAGTTCCTGGCCGCGATCGCGGTCACCCGGCTGGTGTTGGGTCCGGCCATGCGGGTGCAGGCCCCGCCGAACCTGGTGGAACGCGCCGAATGTCTGGCACTGATCGGCGCCGGAGTCGACGACTGGGGCGGGGTGTCGCCACTGACTCCCGACCACGTCAACCCGGAACGGCCCTGGCCGGGCCTGGACGAATTGGCTGATGTGACCGCCGAGGCCGGCTACGACCTGGTGCAACGGCTGACCGCGCATCCGCGCTACATCCAGGCCGGCGCGGCCTGGGTCGATCCGCGGGTGCGGACCCACGTCGACGCGCTGGCCGACCCGGACACCGGCTGGGCCCGCGACGTCAACCCGGTCGGCCATCCGTGGCAGGAACCCGATGAGGCCAGTGAATCGCTGGGCCGCACCGACCTGCACACCGCAATCGACAGCGAAGGCCGGCGCACCGACACCCGCAGCGACCTGGACAGCGCGTTCGGGGACTGGGAGTCGATCCGCGCCCAGGTGCACGAGCTGGCCGCCCGCGCGCCCGAACGCATCGACACCGACGTGCTGGCCGCGCTGCGCAGCGCCGAGCGCGACCCGGCCGGCTGCAGCGACGACGAATACCTGGCGCTGGCCACCGCCGACGGCCCGGCTCTGGAAGCAGTTACCGCGCTTGCCGATTCGCTGCGCCGGGACACCGTCGGCGACGACGTCACCTTCGTGGTGAACCGCAACATCAACTTCACCAACATCTGCTACACCGGCTGCCGGTTCTGCGCCTTCGCGCAGCGCAAGGGCGACGCGGACGCCTATTCGCTGTCGGCCGACGAGGTCGCCGACCGGGCTTGGGAAGCACACGTGGCCGGCGCCACCGAGGTCTGCATGCAGGGAGGCATCGACCCGGAACTGCCGGTCACCGGCTACGCCGACCTGGTGCGCGCGGTCAAGGCCCGGGTGCCGTCGATGCACGTGCACGCGTTCTCGCCGATGGAGATCGCCAACGGTGTGACCCGCAGCGGGCTGTCGATCCGGGAGTGGCTGATCGCGCTGCGGGAGGCCGGCCTGGACACCATCCCGGGCACCGCGGCCGAGATCCTCGACGACGAGGTGCGCTGGGTGCTGACCAAGGGCAAGCTGCCGACCTCGATGTGGATCGAAGTGGTCAGCACCGCGCATGAAGTCGGCCTGCGGTCGAGTTCGACCATGATGTACGGGCACGTCGACACCCCGCGGCACTGGGTCGGCCACCTCAACGTGCTACGCGACATCCAGGACCGCACCGGCGGTTTCACCGAGTTCGTGCCGCTGCCGTTCGTGCACCAGTCCTCACCGCTGTACCTGGCCGGGGCGGCCCGGCCCGGCCCGACCCACCGGGACAACCGGGCCGTGCACGCGCTGGCGCGGATCATGCTGCACGGCCGGATCCCGTCGATTCAGACCAGTTGGGTCAAGTTGGGCGTCGAGCGCACCCAGGTGATGCTGCGCGGCGGTGCGAACGACCTGGGCGGCACGCTGATGGAGGAAACCATCTCGCGGATGGCCGGCTCGGAGAACGGTTCGGCCAAGACGGTCGAGGAGCTGGTCGAGATCGCCGCCGGGATCGGCCGCCCGGCCCGGCAGCGCACCACCACCTACGCCGAACGGGCCGCCTGAGCCGGCGCCCCGGCCGCCCGACGGTTTTGGCCGTCGGGCCTCAGCCGCGGGGCGTCGCGGTCAACCGGGGCCGCAGCCGGGCCGGATCGATGTCGGCGCCGACGCTGACGTCGTCGGCCAGCGCACGGGCGGCCGCCACCAGTCCGGTGATGTCGATCGAATACGGTTCGATCACCCCGGCTCGGGTCAGTCCGTCGGCCGCGCGTCCCAGCAGCGCCTCCGCGCCGCTGGGGTTGCCCCGCTGAATGTGCGTGATGCCGACGGCCAACTGCGCCAGCGACTGCCAGAGCTCCCGCTCGTGGGCAGGCCCGTTCTTCCAGGCCGCTTCGAGCACCTCGTGGGCATTGAACGCGCGGCCCTCGTCGAGCAGATCCTGTGCGTAGCGCAGGGTTTCGGTGGGCGGCAGATCAAGGTCGTCCGGGATGCGCGGGGTGCCGGCACTGCCGGGCGGCAGTGGACGTCCCAGCGCGTCGCGCGGTCGGGCGTTCCGGGGCCGCCCGGCCGGGTCGCGATCACGCTCAGATCTGCTCGCACTCATCGGCTACCGAGCATAGGCGCCGCTGCTCAAGGCCGACGGTCAGCCCAACACGGCGCGCAGTTGGTCCAGATAGTCGTCGTAGGCTGCCGCGACGTCCTGCAGGTCGAGGTTGCCAGGTAGATCGTCGGCGCGTTGTCGCTGCGTCAGATAGTCGAAGGTCGCTGCCACCACCTGCTGCTCATCGCCGTCGTCGCCGACGATGCGCGTCACCACCTCCGGGTCGGCCCGGGTCCAGACCGTCACGACGTCGTCGTCGACGGTGAGCCGGACCAGGTAGTCGTGGTCGCCGAGGGATTCGATCTCGGGTTGTGCGTTCTTCATTGCCAACTACCTTTCTGGATGCCGACCGATGTGCGACTCTGCGCGCATCCGCTCGACCATATGCGGATAGTGCAGCTCGAACGCCGGCCGCTCGGAACGGATCCGGGGCAGCTCGGTGAAATTGTGTCGCGGCGGCGGGCAACTGGTGGCCCACTCCAGCGAATTGCCGTGGCCCCACGGGTCGTCGACCGTGACGACTTCGCCGTAACGCCAACTCCGGAACACGTTCCACACGAACGGCAGCATCGAGACGCCCAGGATGAAGGCCCCGATGGTGGACACCACGTTGAGCGTGGTGAAGCCGTCGGTCGGCAGGTAATCGGCGTAGCGCCGCGGCATGCCCTCGTCGCCCAGCCAGTGCTGCACCAAAAACGTGGTGTGGAAGCCGATCAGCGTCAACCAGAAGTGCAGCTTGCCCAACCGCTCGTCGAGCAGGCGTCCGGTCATCTTCGGGAACCAGAAGTAGATCCCGGCGAACGTCGAGAACACGATGGTGCCGAACAGCACGTAGTGGAAATGCGCAACCACGAAATAGGTGTCGGTGACGTGGAAGTCCAGCGGTGGACTGGCCAGCATGACGCCGGACAGGCCGCCGAGCAGGAACGTGACGACGAAGCCGATCGAGAACAGCATCGGTGTCTCGAAGGTCAACTGACCTTTCCACATGGTGCCGATCCAGTTGAAGAACTTGATGCCGGTGGGCACCGCAATCAGATAGGACATCAGCGAGAAGAACGGCAGCAGCACCGCGCCGGTGGCGAACATGTGATGGGCCCACACCCCGGCCGACAGCGCCGCGATGGCCATCGTGGCGTAGATCAGCGTGGTGTACCCGAACAGTGGTTTGCGGCTGAACACCGGGAAGATCTCGGTGACGATGCCGAAGAACGGCAACGCCACGATGTACACCTCGGGATGGCCGAAGAACCAGAACAAGTGCTGCCACAACAGGACTCCGCCGTTGGCCGGGTCGTAGACGTGCGCGCCGAGGTGGCGGTCGGCGGCCAGGCCCAGCAGGGCGGCAGTCAGCAGCGGGAACACCAGCAGCACCAGGATCGAGGTGACCAGGATGTTCCAGGTGAAGATCGGCAGCCGGAACATGACCATGCCGGGAGCGCGCATGCAGACCACCGTGGTGATCATGTTGACGCCACCGAGGATGGTGCCCAGGCCGCTGACCGCCAGGCCGAAGATCCACAGATCAGCGCCCAGGCCGGGACTGTGGATGACGTCGGCGAGCGGGGTGTAGGCGGTCCAGCCGAAGTCGGCTGCCCCGCCCGGGGTCAGGAAACCGCTGATCGTGATCAGGCCGCCGAATGCGAACAGCCAGAACGACAACGCGTTCAACCGGGGGAACGCGACGTCGGGGGCGCCGATCTGCAGCGGCAGCACCAAATTGGCGAAACCGAACACGATGGGCGTCGCGTAGAACAGCAGCATCACCGTGCCGTGCATGGTGAACAGCTGGTTGTACTGCTCGTTGGACAGGAACTGCAGTCCGGGTGCGGTGATCTCGGCTCGCATCAGCAACGCCATCAACCCGCCGGCGAAGAAGAATGCGAAGCAGGTGACCATGTACATCACGCCGATCAGCTTGTGGTCGGTGGTCGTGATGAGTTTGTAGATCAGGGTGCCGCGCTCGCCCAGACGGGGCGGGAACGGGCGGGTCACCGGACGCTCGATAGTGGTTGGGCTGACGTCTCGGGTGGTCGTCATGGCAGATCTTGCCTGGGCCATCCGCGGACGTCGATGTGTTGATCGGCCACGGAAATCTTCCTAGTTTTTACAATTAGTTCTTGTGTAAACTATGGCTCATGACCTACGTGATCGGCAAGCCCTGTGTGGATGTCAAAGACCGCGCCTGCGTTGAGGAATGCCCGGTCGATTGCATCTACGAGGGCGGACGTGCCCTGTACATCCATCCGGATGAGTGCGTGGACTGCGGTGCCTGCGAGCCGGTGTGTCCGGTCGAGGCCATCTACTACGAAGACGACCTGCCCGAGGACCTGGTTCCGTATCAGGCCGACAACGAAGCGTTCTTCGCCGAAACCCTGCCCGGTCGCGACGAGCCGCTGGGTTCGCCTGGCGGCGCAGCGAAACTGGGAGCTTTGGAGGTCGACGCACCGCTGGTCGCCAGCCTGCCCCGGCAAGACACATGAGCGTGGCCAAGGGTCGGCGCGCCGAGGTGCTGGCGATTCTGCGCCGCGCCGACGAGCCGATGAGCATCGCGATGATCGCTGACGAACTCGGCGTGCACCTGAACACCGTGCGGTTCCACCTGGATGCGCTGCTGGCGGCCGGCCAGATCGAACGGGTCGCCGCGGATCGCGCCAAACCGGGCCGACCGGCCCAACTGTTCAGTGTGGTGCGCGGCATGGATCCGGCCGGCCCGCGGCGCTACGAACTGCTGGCCGGGGTGCTCGCCGAAACACTGAACCGGGGTTCGGATCCCGAGGAGCAGGCCCGCGCGGTCGGGCGCGATCTGGGGGCGCGACTCGGTGCCGCCCGCCGCGACGCCGCACAGGCCGAACCGGTCGGCCAGCTGGTCGAGTTGCTCGACGAACTGGGTTTCGCACCCGAGACCGGCGCCGACGAACTGCGAATCGGGTTGCGGCACTGTCCGTTCCTGGAGGTGGCCCGGAACCAGCCGGGCGTGGTGTGCCCGGTGCACCTCGGTTTGATGCAGGGCGCCACCGAGGCCTGGGAGGTACCGCTTTCGGTCGACGAGTTGCTGCCGTTCGTGGAACCGGATCTGTGTGTCGCCCAGCTGCGGCTGACCCGCAAGCGTTAGAGCCGGGCCGCCAACTCGGTGCCCTGTCGGATCGCCCGCTTGGCGTCCAGTTCGGCAGCCAGCGCGGCGCCGCCGATCACGTGCGGTTCGATGCCGCGTGCGCGCAGCGCATCCTCGAGGTCGCGCACCGATTCCTGGCCCGCGCAGATCACCACGTTGTCCACCTCGAGGATCCGCGGTTCGCGGTGCTGGGAGCCGAAACTGATGTGCAGTCCGGCATCATCGATGCGTTCGTAGTTGACCCCGGAAAGCTGCTGCACGCCTTTGGCCTTCAACGAGGCGCGGTGTACCCAGCCGGTGGTCTTGCCCAGTTTGCGGCCCTGCGCCCCCGGACTGCGCTGCAGCAGGTAGACCTCGCGGGCCGGGGCAGCGGGGATCGGGGTGGTCAATCCGCCGCGCGCCTCCTGCGGATCGGCCACACCCCATTCGGCCTTCCACTCCTTGAGGTTGAGCGTCGGTGATTCGTCGGTGACCAGCAGCTCGCTGACGTCGAACCCGATCCCGCCGGCCCCGATCACCGCGACCCGACGCCCCAGCGGCTTGCTGCCGTAGATCGCCTCGGGGTAGGTCAACACCATCGGATGCTCGACGCCCGGAATCCGTGGCCGTCGCGGCACCACCCCGGTGGCCAACACCACCTCGTCGAATCCGGTCAGGTCCTCGACGTCGGCCTTGGTGCCCAATCGCAGTGTCACATCCCGCTTTTCCAACATCGTGGCGTAGTAGCGGATGCTGTGGTCGAACTCTTCCTTACCCGGGATGCGCCGGGCCAGGTCGAACTGACCACCGATGAACTCGTTGGCGTCGAACAGCGTGACGTTGTGTCCGCGGCCGGCCGCGGTGACCGCGGTGGCCAGCCCGGCGGGCCCGGCGCCCACCACGGCCACTCGCTTGGTGCGCCGGGTCGGGCCCAACAGCAGCGTGGTTTCTCGGCCGGCGCGCGGATTGAGCAGGCACGACACCGTCTTGTGCACGAACGCGTGATCCAGGCAGGCCTGGTTGCAGGCGATGCAGGTGTTGATCTCATCGGAGGCGTCGGCGGATGCCTTGGCCACCCAGTCCGGGTCGGACAGGAACGGCCGGGCCATCGAGATCAACTGCACATGGGTCTCGGCCAGCACCCGCTCGGCGGACTCCGGCATGTTGATCCGGTTGGAGGCCACCACCGGGATGCTGACGTGCTCGGCCAGTGCGCTGCTGACGTCGACGAACGCCGCGGTCGGCACCGAGGTCACGATGGTCGGCACCCGCGCCTCGTGCCAGCCGAACCCGCTGTTGATCAGGGTGGCGCCGGCGGCTTCGACTTCGGTTGCCAGCGCCAGGATTTCGTCCCAGCTCTGGCCGTCCTCGACGTAGTCGGCCAGCGACATCCGGTAGTCGATGATGAAGTCCGGACCGACCGCGGCGCGGGTGCGTGCGACGATCTCGACCGGCAGCCGGCGCCGCGCGGCCGGCGAGCCGCCCCAGCCGTCGGTGCGCCGATTGGTGCGCGGGGCCAGGAACTGGTTGAGCAGATACCCCTCGCTGCCCATGATCTCCACGCCGTCATAGCCCGCATCGCGGGCCAGCACCGCGCACCGCACGAAGTCGTCGACGGTCCGCTGCACACCGCGACTCGACAGTGCGCGCGGCCGAAACGGGTTGATCGGCGCCTTGATCGACGACGCACTCACCGACAGCGGGTGGTACGCGTAGCGGCCGGCGTGCAGGATCTGCAGCAGGATCTTGGCGCCCTCGTCGTGCACCGCGCTGGTGATCCGACGATGCCGACGCGCTTCGGTCGAGGACAGCAGTTGGGCGGCAAACGGCAGCAGCCACCCCGTGCGGTTCGGTGCGTAACCGCCGGTGATGATCAGCCCGACACCGCCGCGGGCCCGTTCGGCGAAGTAGGCGGCCAGCCGGTCGGTGTGCCGGGCCCGGTCCTCGAGTCCGGTGTGCATCGACCCCATCACCACCCGGTTGCGCAGCGTGGTGAAGCCGAGGTCCAACGGGGACAACAGGTTCGGATACGCGGTGCCCGGTCCGGGGCGGTGCGGCCCGGAACCCGGTGTGGGATCGGGCGTGGGATCGGCTGCGGTCATCGGCGCGCTCCCGTGGGTGCCAGTGCGGCGAGCACTTCGTCGAGCCAGTCCACCGCGCTCTGTTCGGCCCGGATGCCGCCGCGCAGCACCAGGTACTGGTGCAGCTCGGACCCGGACAGTCGGTCGGGCTGCGGGAACTGCCGGGCGGCGTAGCCGCGGTAGATCTGCAGCAGGTCGGCACGCTGCGCCCGCAGACCCTCGATCTGTTCGCGCAGCAGCAGCACGTCGCCGTGCGCGGCCGCGCGTAGTTTGACCGCGACGTCCCGCAGGTCGGCGTCGATCGAGGTGTTGGTGCGCCCACTGGGCGGCGCGGCGATCCACACCGCCAATTCGGCCCGGCCCGCCGCGGAGACGTCGTACACCTTCTTGTCCGGTCGGCCCTGTTGGGCTACCTCGGTGACCGAGACCCAGCCGTCGCGTTCCATGCTGGCCAGCGTGCGGTAGATCTGCTGGTGGCTGGCACTCCAGAAATGGCCGATCGAGCGGTCGAATCGGCGGGCCAGCTCATAGCCCGAACCGGGTTGTTCGCAGAGCGCAACCAGGATGGCGTGCTGCAGGGCCATGCCGGTCAGCCTAGGTGCTACCGCCGGTACTGTGCAACTGGTTGCACAGCCGATTCGACGCGCCGCCCGCCGATTTCATCCGCGGTAAATGCAACGTCTAGTATCAGTAACCACCTGCGCGATCTCACGTAGATCGGCAGGTAAGGGCAGACTGGCACGAGCGTCCGATTCTGAGCATCGGATACTTGGTCGTCCGCCCTGCCCCCAGAACGGATCAGCAGCCCGCTCAAGTGAATACGCAGAGACCCTAGAGGAGATTTCTGTGACATACGTGATCGCGCAGCCGTGCGTCGATGTCAAGGACAAGGCATGCATCGAGGAATGCCCCGTCGATTGCATCTACGAAGGCGCCCGCATGCTCTACATCCACCCCGACGAGTGCGTGGACTGTGGCGCTTGCGAACCGGTGTGCCCCGTCGAGGCCATCTTCTACGAGGATGACGTTCCCGACGAGTGGAGCGGATACATCCAGAGCAACGCCGACTTCTTCGAAGAGCTCGGTTCGCCGGGCGGTGCATCCAAGGTCGGCCAGACCGACAACGATCCGGAGCCGGTCAAGTCGCTGCCGCCGCAGGGCGAGGACTGAGCGTCGTGACGCGCCGGCAGTTGTCGGCGTCATTACCGGTCTTCCCCTGGGACACGCTGGCGCAGGCATCCGAAGCAGCCCGGTCACATCCGGACGGCATCGTCGACCTGTCCGTCGGCACACCCGTCGACCCGGTCGATCCGCTGATCCAGCAGGCCCTGACCGCAGCGGCCGCCGCGCCCGGTTACCCGACCACCGCGGGCACGCCTGCGCTGCGCGCTTCGATCGTGGCCGCGCTGCAGCGCCGGTACGGCATCACCGAGCTGTCCGAGCAGGCCGTGCTGCCGGCGATCGGGACCAAGGAGCTGATCGCCTGGTTGCCGACGCTGCTCGGCTTCGGGTCCGGCGACCTGGTGGTGATTCCGGAGCTGGCCTACCCGACCTATGACGTCGGCGCACGGCTGGCCGGTACCCAGGTGCTGGCTGCCGATTCGCTGACCCAGCTCGGGCCGCAGCGGCCGGCCCTGATCTACCTCAATTCGCCGAGCAACCCGACCGGCAAGGTGTTGCCGGTCGAGCACCTGCGCAAGGTGGTGTCCTGGGCGCGGGAGCGCGGCGTCATCGTCGCCTCCGACGAGTGTTACCTGGGCCTGGGCTGGGATGCCGAACCCTTGTCGGTGTTGCACCCGAGTGTGTGCGACGGCGACCACAGCGGCCTGTTGGCGCTGCACTCGCTGTCCAAGACGTCATCGCTGGCCGGGTATCGCGCCGGGTTCGTCGCCGGGGACGCCGAGTTGGTCGCCGAGTTGCTGGCGGTGCGCAAGCACGCCGGAATGATGGTGCCGGCGCCGGTGCAGGCGGCCATGCAGGCCGCTCTCGACGACGACGAGCACGAACGACGTCAGCGCGAGCGCTACCGGGCGCGGCGCACGGCTCTGCTGGCCGCCGTGCTGGCGGCCGGGTTCACCGTCGAACATTCCGAAGCCGGGCTCTACCTGTGGGCCACCCGCGGTCAGGCCTGCCGAGACACCGTGGCCTGGTTCGCCGAACGCGGCATCCTGGTGGCTCCGGGCGAGTTCTACGGAGCGCGCGGAGCCGAGCACGTGCGGATCGCGCTGACCGCCACCGACGAGCGGATCGCCGCCGCAGTCGCCCGGCTCGCCTAGTCGTAGGGCGCTACCGGCGCGAGGCGTCGCGATGGTGCCACGGCGCCGCGCCCTGGTCCGGGATACTCGAAGCATGCGGAATCTGCTCGCGCGTCCGTCCCTGGCGGTACTGATCGCCGCGTTGACCATCCTGACCTTGAACGGCACGGCGTTGGCCGGGGCCGAGCCGATCACCGGAACGTCCAATGGCCTCCGATATACCGTCACGATGACGCCGATCGAGGGCTCCACCCCGAACGGAATGGGCACCTGGAAGCTGGACATCGGGCAGCTGTCCGAGGGCGATCCGGCGGTCGCGGCCGCCTTCAACGAGGCCAGCCGGGCCTCTGCGCAGTACCAACTCGATCAGTTCGACTTGGATTATTCGCCGGTGTCCTGGGAGCACGAGGGCAAGGCCGAGGTCAGCTTCCGGCCGACCGCGATCGCGCAGGTGCTCGACGCCGTGTTCTACGCCAAGGGCACCCCGCATCCGACCACCTACATCAGCACCGTCGTGATCGATTCGCGCACCGCCGCACCCATCACACTGGCCGATTTGTTCGTCGACGAACAAGCCGGCCTCGACGTTCTCGCGGCGTGGACCAGGGCCAACCTGGAGGTCGCCGTGGGCACCGGCGCCGATCCGGTCGCCGCCAACTTCGCCAACTGGATTCCCACCGCCGAGGGACTGCACATCATCTTCAACGACTACCAGTTCGTGCACGGCACGCCGTCGGTGACGGTGCCGTGGTCCGAACTGGTGGGTCTGCTGAGCCCCGAACAGGCCGTCCTCGCCGAGTGAACCGCGCTGCGAGCCTCAGGCCAGCGCGCGCAGGCTCAACGCCAACAGCAGCCGGACATCGGGGTCATCGAGGTGCACGCCGAGCGTCTGCTCGATCCGGCGGACCCGGTAGCGCACGGTATTCGGATGCACGTTGAGGCGCTGGGCCGCGGCGGCCACGTCGCCGAAGGAGTCCAGATAGCTGCGCAGCGTCGCGGCGGCCTGCTCATCCAACTCACGCACCCGCGGGTCCAGCAGGCGTGGATCATCGGCCACCAGGGTGACGATCTCGTCCAGTGCGACCGCGGTGCGGGCCTCGGCCAATGAGGTGACCGATCCGAACGATCCGGGATGGCGATCCGCGCTGTCGAGCACCCGATCGATCTCGGCGCGCGCCGCGGCCGCCTCCGCCAGTCCGGCCACCGGTGCGGCCAGCACGGCCCGCAACTCGACGCCCAACTCGGTACGCAATGCGGCGACCACGCCGCGTAGCCAGGAGGTCACGCTGGCGGTGCTGGCGGCGGCCGGCAGCAGCAGGTAGATCCGCGAGCCGGTACCGGCCACCTGGGCGTCGCGGCTGAATGCGCTGGCGCTCAACGCCACAACGTCGGCCAGGCCGGGGTGCGCCGCGGCGGATTCCAGGCCGACGACGGCGGCGCGGGCGTCGGCGTCGATGCCCAGATCGCGTGCCAGCCGGACCGCCGGCGCGGGCGGGCCGTCCTCGCCGAGACCGAGCAACTGGTGCACCCGTAGCGTGTGCAGCGACGGCCTGGCCGCCAGCCGTGCCATGATGCGCGCCGCCAAAACCGCTGCGCCACTCAGGATCTCGGCGGCGTCGTTGGCGAGGGGTGAGCGACCTTGCTGCACCCAGATGCTGCCGGCGAAGGTGGCCGGGTGGCGCTCGTCGGCGCCGGCGTGGATGCCGATCGCCAACCGCGGACGCAGACCGAGCTCGGGGCGCGCGGCCACCGCGACCGCCTCGGATGTGCTGCGCAGCGCATCGAAAATGCCCCACTGACGCAGCCATTCCAGGTGTTCGGGTGGTCCGGCCCGACCCAGGATGGACAGCCGGCGCAGCTCATCGGCGTCTTCGTCGGAGGCCGAGTAGGCCAGCACGTGCGATTGCGCATCCTCGATGCTGACCATGCCGCGGGTGCGCTCGGCCACGGCCTGCGCGAGGCCGAACAGGTCGGTGCTGGAGTCGTACAGCGGGTCGCTGCGGTCGCCGTGATGCGAGAGCACGTGGTTCACCAGCAGGTACAGCCGCTCCCAGCGGGCCTCGGGGTCGACCGCGACGACGGCGACGCCGGTTGCGCCGGCGCGGGCCACCACCTCGGCGTCCGGTTGTTTGACGAAGATCGCCCGCGGCGCCCGGCCTGCGCTCAGCCGGTTCAACCAGTGCAGGGTGTCGGCGGTGGAGACGCCCAGCAGGAAGAACATGTCGGCGGCGTCGGCGGCCGGCGCCAAACCCAACCGCAGGTCGTCGGAGTCCAGCAGGGCGGCCGAGGCGACCGGCACGTCCAAACCACGCGGTGCGGTCAGCAACCGCACCATGGTGGCGTCCAGCGCCAGCAGCAGCTGGCCCAGGCCAACACCTCCAACGCGGCGCTCCATATTGTCTGATTCTCCTAAGCCGGTGTGTTTAGATTAGCCGATCAGCCAAGGCTTTGTCGGGCGTGACCTGGGACTCTGGCGTCATGGATGCCGTCGTCGCCGTACCCTCACCGGCCAACGAGCCGGTCCATGATTACGCCCCCGGCTCGGCCGAACGCGACCGGTTGATCGCCGAGTTGCGCAGGTTGTCGGCTGAGCAGATCGACCTGCCGCAGGTGATCGGCGGCGAACACCAGATGGGCTCCGGCACCCGGATCGACGTGGTGCAGCCACATCGGCACGCCGCCGTGCTCGGCACGCTGAGCAACGCCACCCCCACCGAGGCCAGTGCGGCGGTCGAGGCCGCGTGCGCGGCCAAGTCGGCCTGGGCCGGCTGGCCGTTCGAGGAGCGCGCCGCGGTATTCCTGCGCGCGGCCGACCTGCTGGCCGGGCCGTGGCGCGAGACCATCGCCGCGGCCACCATGCTGGGCCAGTCCAAGTCGGCCTATCAGGCCGAGATCGACGCGCCCTGTGAGCTGGTGGACTTCTGGCGGTTCAACGTCGCGTTCGCCCGCGAGATCCTGACCCGACAACCGCTCAGCTCACCCGGGGTGTGGAACCGCACCGACTACCGGCCGCTGGAAGGATTCGTCTACGCGATCACACCGTTCAACTTCACCGCGATCGCCGCCAACCTGCCCACCGCACCGGCCCTGATGGGCAACACCGTGGTGTGGAAACCCTCGGTCAGCCAAACTTTCTCGGCGTATCTGACCATGCAGCTGCTGGAGGCTGCCGGGTTGCCGCCCGGCGTGATCAACCTGGTGACCGGCGACGGGTTCGCAGTATCCGATGTGCTGCTCGCCGATCCGCGGCTGTCCGGTATCCACTTCACCGGTTCCACCAAGACCTTCCAGTACCTGTGGCAGCAGGTGGGAGCCAACCTGGCGGGTTACCGCGACTACCCCCGGCTGGTCGGCGAAACCGGTGGCAAGGACTTCGTCGTCGCGCATTCGAGTGCGGACCCGGATGTGTTGCGCACCGCGCTGATTCGCGGGGCGTTCGACTACCAGGGGCAGAAGTGTTCGGCCGCCTCCCGCGCCTACATCCCGACCTCGGTCTGGCAGCGGATGGGCGACGAATTCCTGGCCGCCACCGAGAACCTGAGCTACGGCGACATCACCGACCTGTCGCACTACGGTGGCGCACTGATCGACGAGCGGGCCTACGCCAAGAGCGCTCAGGCCATCGAGCGGGCCAAGCAGGTGCCCGGCCTGACCGTCGCGGTAGGTGGTGAATGTGACGACAGCACCGGATATTTCGTGCACCCCACGGTGCTGCTGTCCGACGACCCCACCGACGAGGCGTTTCGCACCGAGTATTTCGGGCCGATCCTGGCGGTGCACGTGTTCCCGGACGAGCAGTTCGACGACATCCTTGGCGTGCTGGACGCCACCGCGCGTTACGCGCTGACCGGTGCGGTGATCGCCGACGACCGCGCCGCGGTGCTGGCGGCCAGCGAACGGCTGCGCTACACCGCGGGCAACTTCTACATCAATGACAAGCCCACCGGCGCGGTGGTGGGCCAGCAGCCCTTTGGCGGCTCCCGAGCCTCCGGCACCAACGACAAGGCCGGTTCGGCACTCAACCTGCTGCGCTGGGTCTCGGCCCGGTCGATCAAGGAGACGTTCGACCCGCCGCGTCGGCACGAGTACCCGCACATGGCGGCCGGCTGATGAGCGCGGCCTTCGACCGGCTGGCCCGCCCGGCGATCCTGATGGCTGCTCGCTCGGATCGGTTGCGCCGCAGCATCGGACGCCTACCGGTGACCAGCTCGGTGGTGCGCCGGTTCGTACCGGGCGAAACCGTTGCCGACGCGCTGGACGCCGTCGCCCGACTGCACACGGCCGGCCTGTCGGCCAGCGTGGATCACCTCGGCGAAGACGTCACCGACACCGCCGGCGCCGAGGCCAACGTCGCGGCCTACCTGGAGTTGCTCGACGCGGTCGGCCGGCACCGGGATGCGGCACCGCCGAACGGCGCGCCGTTCGAGGTATCGGTCAAACTCTCGGCGCTCGGGCAGGCCCTGGACCGCGACGGCGACAAGATCGCGCTGGAGAACACCCACGTGATCTGCAGCAAGGCCCGGGAGGTGGGGGCCTGGGTGACGGTGGATGCCGAAGAGCACACCAGCGTGGATTCGCGACTGAACATCGTGACCGAGTTGCGCGCCGACTTCGACTGGCTGGGCACGGTGGCGCAGGCCTACCTGCACCGCACCGAGAACGACTGCCGGTGGTTCGCGGCCACCGGCGCGCGGATCCGGTTGTGCAAGGGCGCATACGACGAGCCCGCGTCGGTGGCGTTCCGAGACCGCGCCGAGGTCACTGAGTCCTACCTGCGCTGTCTGCGGGTGCTGATGGCCGGCCGCGGCTACCCGATGGTGGCCACCCATGATCCGGAGATCATCGCTGCGGTACCCCAGCTGGCGACCGAAACCGGCCGCGGTGGTGCCGATTTCGAGTACCAGATGCTCTACGGCATTCGATCCGGCGAACAGCTGCGGCTGGCGGCGACCGGGCAGCAGGTGCGGGTCTACCTGCCGTTCGGCACCGAGTGGTACGGCTACTTCGCGCGGCGACTGGCCGAGCGGCCGGCCAACCTGGCCTTCTTCCTGCGGGCGCTGGCACGCGGTTAGGTCCGCTGGGCCCGCCACACGTAGAGCGACAACTGGCGAGCGTCGGAACTTTCGTCGAATCGGTGCGACTAACTATTCCGGATGCATCCGGCGACCTCTCGAGGCGAGCGCACCCGCGCTCACCCTCATCATCAGGAAAGGAAGGTTGACCTCGTCATGTCAACTCGCACGAGGCGATCCCAGGTTTTGGCCGGTTCGCTATTGACCTGTGCCGCACTGGCATTTGCCGCTGCGCCAACCGCCGCTGCCTGCCCGGATCACGACCACGGTGGTGCCGGCGACGCCGCATCAGCCAGCTCACCGGCCAAACCCGCCAAGTCCAGCAGCGTCGGCGCCAAGAGTCCGGCCAAGTCCACGGCGAAATCACCCAAGAGTTCGGTCAAGGACGCCAAGACGCCCAGCAGCGACCGGTTCTGCGTCAACGGCAAATCCGTGACCGGTGGATCCTGCTGAGTAGCCGACTGGAAGACCAAAGGAGTCAACGATAGTGAGTACGAAACAACCGCGGGCCCGCAGAATCGCGGTGCTGGCCGGGGGCGCGTTGGCTGGAGCCGCCATCGCACTGGCCGCACCGGCCGGTATGGCCGCAGCCCACGAAGGCCACCAGAACGACATCGGTGGGGCAGTCGGACGCCCGGGTATGGCCAACCACAACCCCGCACCCGGTGTGCGAGCCGTGCAGGCGGTCGGCGACAAGGTGTTCAACGACAAGAACAAGGCGCTCAACGAATCTGCTTTAGGTAAGCACTATCACGAGCAGTTCGGCTACGGCGACTACCAGAACCCGGCCGCCGGATCCAACGGCAAGCAGGTCGGCATCCTCAATCGTGACGGCGCGGTCAAGGACGTCTACGACCGGCTCAAGGACGCGGGAGTGGCCCCCTCCGAGGACGACCTGGATCCCCGGCCGCTGCAGGCGTTGGCCACTGGCAACTCGGGTAGCAGTAAGCCGAAGGGTGATTCGCATGCCCGGGCAGCTACCACCAAGTGCGCCAACGCCAATGCCGGCACGGTGCTGCGTGCGCACGGGGCCTGCTGAGCGGCGCGACCACTAGCCCTGCCACGTCGTCGCTCTACCGTCTCCGATCCGCTCTGCAGGCCTGAAGAGCGGGAGAGGGACGGCAGAGCGACGACTGGCATGGCAGCGCGGCGACACAGTAAAGCGTTCTCAGACCAGGGAATCCAGCGCTTCGATGATGGCCACCACATCGGAGCTCTCGGCAGCCTGGACGTGCCGGGCCACCGAACCCACCGGCTCGGGCGGGTCGGCCACGATCCGGCCCAACAGTTTGGCCTGGCCGTCCAAGGTGGCGACCACCAGCGGGCGCAACTCGGTCGGCGTCACCGACACGATGGTGGCTGACCGCCAGGCCTGATCGCGGGCGGCGTCGACACTGAATTCCAGGGCCGCGGCCAGGTCCGGACCGCCTACTTCGGCCAGCTCAGACAGCCGCGGGGAGAACTCCTCGATTGCGTTGCGGGCCAACGGGATCAACGATGCCAGCAAATCGTTGATGCGGTCGAAGTCGTCGTGGAAACCGGGTAGCCGCGAAGGCCGGAAACGGTTGCCGACCACCACGCCGAGATCCAGGTTGATGTGGGCGTTGATCGCCAGCAGCAAATCCGTGAGGATCAGCATCCGGCCGTGACGCGTGCGGTCGAAGGCGAATTCCCAGGCGCGGCTGGGACGTTGACCGCTGCAGTACTGCGTGTAGGCGGTGAAGTAGGCATTGGCGAAGTGCGCGTCGAAACTCGACATCCGCGGACCGTCGTCGAACAGAGCCTGCGAAATGCCGGCCCGGACTTTCAAGGTCACCTGCCGATACAGCGCCGGAAAATAACCCAACGGATCCTTGCGCTGCTTGGTCTCGGCCACGATCCCGCCCAGAATGGCCAACACGTCGTCGATGTCGTTCGCCAGCATGGTCGCACCCCCGGGAACCGGTCTTTCCAGCAGACTAACGGCTGCGTTCGTGCAGCAGAAGTAGCGTCCAGGCGGCAATCGACTGGGCATCGGTGATCGCGCCGTCGG
Source organism: Mycobacterium sp. NGS45 (assembly GCF_059812645.1). NCBI lineage: Bacteria > Bacillati > Actinomycetota > Actinomycetes > Mycobacteriales > Mycobacteriaceae > Mycobacterium > Mycobacterium sp. NGS45. The sequence goes on from NZ_JCALDB010000006.1 coordinate 106,278, forward strand.
CAATCATCGTCTCCACTTCGTGGCGAGCAAACCACGCGCAGGTCATGTCCTGCTCCTCGGCTTCGCGCGCATGGGCCCCCTCGGTGATGCCGGTGGCCAGGAACACCCGACCGCGCTGGCTGCTCATCCCCGGCGCCACGTCGAGCAGTCCGAGTGGCTTCAGGGCGGCGGCCCGCAACCCGGTCTCCTCGCGCAGCTCGCGTTCGGCCAACTCGGCCGGGTCCAGCGCGGCCAGTCCCGGCGCGGTGCCCTGCGGAAACTCCCAACGGCGCAGCCTCAGCGGATAGCGGAACTGCTCGACCAGCATGAACCGGTCGTCGTGACACGCGATCACCAGCGCATAGTCGGGTTTGTCGATCACCCCGTAGATCCCGGCCGTGCCGTCGGGCCGTCGGATGGCGTCTTCACGCACCGTCATCCAGTCGTTGCGGTAGGCAATCCGGCTCGACAGGCAGGCGATGGAGTCCACCGGCCCAGTATGGTCACGGCTGTGTTGTTGGCCTCGTTGAACCCCGCCGCCGTAGCTGCACACGCCGATCTCGCCGACGCCGTCACCATCGACGGCACCACACTGTCCCGCAGCGACCTGGTCGGCGCGGCCACCTCGGTGGCCGAACGGGTGGGCGGCGCACACCGGGTCGCGGTGCTGGCGCTGCCGACCCCGACCACGGTGCTGGCGATCGTCGGCTGCCTGATCGCCGGGGTCCCGTTCGTTCCGGTGCCCGCCGACGTCGGCGTCGCCGAACGCGCGCACATGCTCAGCGACTCCGGCGCGCAGGCCTGGCTGGGTGAGCTGCCCGGCGACCCCGGCGGGCTGCCGCACGTCCCGGTGCGGCTACACGCCCGGTCCTGGCACCGGTACCCGGAGCCGGCCCCGGACGCGCCGGCCTACGTGATGTACACCTCGGGCACCACCGGGCTGCCCAAGGGCGTGCTGACCTCACGCCGCGCGATCGCCGCCGACATCGACGCGTTGGCCGATGCTTGGCAGTGGAGCCCGGAGGACACCCTGGTGCACGGGCTGCCGCTGTTCCACGTGCACGGCCTGGTGCTCGGCCTGCTGGGTTCGTTGCGGATCGGGAACCGGTTCGTGCACACCGGCAAGCCGACGTCGCAGGCCTACGCGCAGGCGGCCGGCACGCTGTACTTCGGGGTGCCGACGGTGTGGTCGCGGGTGGTGGCCGAGCCCGCTGCGGCCCGCGCCTTACGGCAGGCCCGGCTGCTGGTATCCGGCAGCGCTGCGTTGCCGGTCCCGGTCTTCGATCAGCTGGTGGCCCTGACCGGGCACGAGCCGGTGGAACGCTACGGCAGCACCGAATCGCTGATCACGTTGTCCACCCGGGTCGACGGGGAACGCCGGCCGGGCTGGGTCGGTCATCCCCTGACCGGGATGTCGACCCGCTTGGTCGACGAGGCCGGGGCGCCGGTGCCGCACGACGGGGAAACCATTGGCCGCCTGCACGTTACGGGTCCGACGCTGTTCGACGGCTACCTGAACCGACCGGAGGCCACCGCCGAGGCGCTCGGCGACGACGGTTGGTACCGCACCGGCGACGTCGCGGTCATCGACGACGGCGGCATGCATCGGATCGTCGGACGCGAATCGGTGGACCTGATCAAGACCGGCGGCTACCGGGTGGGTGCGGGTGAGATCGAGACCGTGCTGCTCGGCCATCCCGGCGTCGCGGAGGTGGCCGTGGTCGGTCTGCCTGACGACGATCTGGGTCAGCGCATCGTGGCGTTCGTGGTCGGCGACGCCGCACCGCAGCAGCTGATCGACTTCGTCGCCGAACAGCTCTCGGCGCACAAGCGGCCGCGCGAGGTGCGTCTGGTGGATTCGTTGCCGCGCAACGCCATGGGGAAGGTGATGAAGAAGCAGCTCGGCTGACGCACCCGCTCGCGCCGAGGAAGTCGTTCAGCCCCAGCCGTTTTCGAAGACGAACTCCGACAGCGGCCGGGCGAATGCCCACTCGTCGAGCTCGAGCTGCGGGCGGTCCGGGAACTCGGGTACCTCGCCCAGACACAGGATCGCGATCGGTTCGGCGCCGTCGGGCATGCTCAGCAGCTCGGCCAACTCGGCCGGTTCGAAGATCGACACCCAGCCCACCCCGTAGCCTTCCGCACGTGCGGCCAGCCAGACGTTTTGGATTGCGCAGGCCGCTGACGCCAGATCCATCTGCGGCATGGTGCGCCGGCCGAACACGTGCCGCTCACGGTCCTCGCCGAGCGCGACCACGAGCAGTTCGGCGCAATCGAGAATGCCTTCGACCTTGAGCGCCAGGAACTCCGCGTCCCGCTCCCCGAGGGCCGCGGCGGTGCGGTGCCGTTCGGCATCCACCACGGCGTGGATGCGGTGGCGCAGGTCGGTGTCGGTGACCCGGATGAACCGCCACGGCTGCATCAGCCCGACGCTGGGTGCGGCGTGTGCGGCGGTCAGGATCCGGGCCAGCACCTCGGGTGGCACGCTGGTGTCGGCCACGAACCGGCGCATGTCGCGGCGGGCGAAGATCGCGTGATAGACGGCGTGACGTTCCGGATCGCTGAACGCGTGTCGGCTCATTGCCTCAGTTGGCGTGCAGCGCTTGGTTGAGTGTGATGCCGTGCCCGTCTCGGTTGACCACCTCGACCGCGCCGGACAGCGAATTGCGGCGGAACAGCAGGTTGTTCGCGCCGGAAAGTTCGCGAGCCTTGACCGTGCTGCCGTCGGACAGCGTGACCTTGGTGCCCGCGGTCACGTACAGCCCGGCCTCCACCACGCAGTCGTCGCCGAGCGAGATGCCCAGGCCCGAGTTGGCGCCCAGCAGGCAGCGCTTGCCCAGCGAGATCACCTCGCTGCCACCGCCGGACAGCGTGCCCATGATGGACGCGCCGCCGCCGACGTCGGAGCCGTCGTCGACCACCACCCCGGCCGAGATGCGGCCCTCGACCATCGAAGAACCCAGGGTGCCGGCGTTGAAGTTGACGAAACCCTCGTGCATGACGGTGGTGCCGGCGGCCAAATGGGCGCCCATCCGCACGCGGCTGGCGTCGGCGATGCGCACCCCGGCGGGCACCACGTAGTCGACCATGCGCGGGAACTTGTCGATGCCGTAGACGGTGACCGGACCGCGTTTGCGCAGCCGGGCGCGCACCGTTTCGAACCCGTCGACCGGGCACGGACCGTGGTTGGTCCACACCACATTGGTCAGCAAACCGAAGAAACCGTCGGCGTTCATCCCGTGCGGGGCCACCAGCCGATGCGAGAGCAGATGCAGCCGCAGCCACACGTCGTGGGCGTCGGCGGCCGGCTCGGCGAGGTCGGCGATCGTGGTGTGCACGACGACGGTCTCGGTGCCGCGGGCCGCGTCGGCCTCGATCAACCCGGCCAGCTCGGCCGGGGCCTCGGCCGCTGAAAGCCGGGTGCTTCCGGTCTTGTCGAACGTGCCCAACTCGGGCGCGGGAAACCAGGTGTCCAGGACCGATCCGTCGGCCGCCAGGGTTGCCAATCCGATGCCAGAAGCTCCAGTCACGAGGCCCAAGGCTAGCCGATTGCCTGGTCCTGGCGGCTCGGTGGACCGGCGCACGGCGTCGGCTCGGTGCCGGTGGGCGGATTCGGGGCGCCCAGATCGCGTGTTTCGGCCGGCGCCGGGTGGCGGACTAGCCTGACCCTGTGCTCGATCTACACGGCAACCCCGTCGACCTGACCGCGGCGCTGGTGGACATTCCCAGCGAATCGCGCGCCGAAGCACGCATCGCCGACGAAGTCGAGGCCGCGCTGCGCAGCCAGACCGAAGGCTTCGAGATCCTGCGCACCGGCAACTGCGTACTGGCCCGCACCCACCGTGGCCTGCCCAGCCGGGTGCTGTTGGCCGGCCACCTCGACACCGTCCCGGTGGCCGACAATCTGCCTGCGCGTACCGAGGGCGGTCTGCTCTACGGCTGTGGCACCTCGGACATGAAGTCCGGTGACGCGGTGTTCCTGCACCTGGCCGCCACGGTCGCCGAACCCGCGCACGATCTGACCCTGGTGCTCTACGACTGCGAGGAGATCGAAGCCAGCGCCAACGGACTGAATCGCATCCAGGCCGACTACGCCGACTGGCTGGCGGCCGACGTCGCGGTCCTGGGCGAACCCACCGGCGGGTTCATCGAAGCCGGCTGCCAGGGCACCCTGCGGGTGGTCATCAGCGCCACCGGAACCCGCGCGCACTCAGCGCGATCCTGGATGGGCGACAACGCAATTCACAAACTGGCCGACGTGCTGGGCCGGCTTGCGGCCTATCGGGCGCGCGAGGTCGACATCGACGGCTGTGTCTACCGCGAGGGGCTGTCGGCGGTGCGCATCGACGGGGGAGTGGCCGGCAACGTCATCCCGGACGCGGCCTCGGTGACCGTGAACTTCCGCTTCGCGCCGGATCGATCACCGCAACAGGCCCTCGAGCATGTGCACCAGGTGTTCGACGGGTTGCCGGTCAGCATCGAACAAACCGATTCTGCGGCCGGGGCGCTGCCCGGTCTGGGTCAGCCGGCCGCGGCTGCACTGGTGGTCGCCGCGGGCGGTCAGGTTCGGGCCAAGTACGGCTGGACCGACGTCTCACGCTTTGCCGCCCTGGGCATCCCGGCGTTGAACTACGGGCCCGGCGACCCGAACCTGGCGCACCGCCGCGACGAAAACGTCGAGATCGCGCAGATCACCGCGGTCACCGAGACGCTGCGCGGCTACCTGTCGCGCTAGCCGTCACCCGCGCAACTCGGCGAGCGCCGATCGGGTGTAGGCGCAGTCCGCGTGGGTAGCAACACGTTCCAGGGCCGCCGCCGCACGGGAGTCACCCAGCCGGGCCGCATCACGCCAGCACAGCACCGCCACCGCGAACTGCCCGGACCGCTCTGCCATCCCGGCTGCCCGCCGGGCGGCGTCGACCGCGCCGTGCTTGTCGCGGGTGGCCGCCAACTGCCAGGCTCGGGCCAGACCGAGTTCGGGAGCGAACAGTGCCGACTTGGTACCGTGCCGAGATTCCGCCCGCGCCAACACCTTCGAGGCGCCCAGCCCGTCACCGAGCTGAGCCAACGCGGTGGCGTGCAGGCACAACGCCAGCGGACCCCAGGAATAGCCCGTGCGCTGCAACGCGGTGCCGGCCGGTTCCAGCAGTCGCGCCGCCTCGGCCGGGTCGTCACCGGCCAGCCGGACCAGCGCCACCAGCACCTCGCCGATCGCTCGGCCGGGCTGCTGCAGCTCGGCGAAATCGGTGTACTGCCAGGCAACCTGATCGGCCTGGTCGAACTGCTCGGCCATCAACAGCGTGCTGATCTGAGCCAGGCCGACGGTGAAGCGCAGCAGACCGGGATGTTCGACGGCCGCGGCCCGCTCGGCCAGCTGCGGTACCTCGGCGAAGCGCCCCATCCGCGCCGCGCACAGCGCCGCCGCACTGGCCGCCCAGGACACCGCGGTGTCGTCGGCGTCGCCGGCGGCCAGCACCCCGGAGGCCAACTCAACCGAGCGGCTCAGGTTCCCGGCGTTCATTGCGAAGGTGGCGCTCAGCGCGTCCAGGGTGTGTCGTGCACCCGGAGCGCTGACCTGCGCGCGCACGTTGCGCAAGAACGTGGTCGCATGTTCGGGTTCGCCCAGCATCCAGAACTGGTTGGCGGCTCGGGGCAACGCCCACGACATCAACTCCGCTTCGGTGAGCCCGGCCGGATCCACCGCGGCCAGCACCTCACCTGCCTCGCGACCGCGGTCCTGCCAGGCCAACGCCTGGGCCAGCACCAGCCGGGCGTCCAGCGTGTCGGCGGCGCGCAGCGCGGCCCGGCCGAGTCGCTCGGCCAGTTCCAGATCGCCCAGTCGCAAGGCTTCGCTGGCGGCACTGATCGCCTGCTGCGCTGCCGGCGGGGTGGCGCTGTCGACGGCCAGCGCCGCCGCGCGCAACCGGTCGCTGGGATGCGCGCCGCACCGCGCGGTGAGCAACGGCAGCAGTCGACTGCGCAGCCGGCGCATCTGCTCGGGGTCTGCGATCGCCCGGGCCCGCTCGGCGAACGACGGGTGCGCGGTGAACACCATCGACTGGCCGTCCCGGTCCAGCACCTCCACGACGCCCAGCGCCTCGGCCTGGTGCACCGCGGCCGCGCCGGTCAGCTGCCGCAGATCGGTCAGCGCGATCGGTTCCTGGACGGCCAATACGTCGAGCACCGCCCGGACGGCATCCGGCAGTTCGTCGACGAACGCCGCAATGGCGTCGGGATCGGTTGGCGGGCAGTGGCTTCCGATGTCGATCAGGGTGAGCAGAGCGTCGTCCCAGAGCGCCCGGATCTGTGCGGACGCGGCGTCGGCGCGGGCCGTGACCAGCATCCGGGTGCCACCGGCGCGGGCCAGCTGGTACACCAGGGTCGCGGTCAGCGGGTCGAGCTGATGAGCGTCATCGACCACCAACAGATCCTCGGCGCCGGCCCGCAACGACTCGCGCGCCGCGCGCAACAGGGCGGCCGGCTTGCCCAGCTCCGAGACCTGCACCAAGTGGCTGCAGGCGCCGAACGGAACGTTGCGCTCGGTCGCGGTACCGGTGATCTGACGCAGCACGGCATGCGGACGGGCGGCCAGGTACTGCTCGACGGCGTCGCGCGCCAACGTGGACTTGCCCGAGCCGTCCGGGCCGGTGACGACGGCGCCGGTCCGATCGGCCGCGGCCAGCGCGGCCGTCAACTCCACCAGGGTTTCGTCGTGCTTGGGGACGCTCCACTGCACCGGGTCGATCCTAGGGCGCCGCACCCCGCTGAGTCGGTCCGATCGCGGCAAATACCCTGACTGTCGTGCAACGCGAATGGGCAGTCTGCGTCTACTGCGCGTCGGGTCCGACGCATGCCGACTTGTTGGAGTTGGCCGCCCGGGTCGGGGTGGGCATCGCCAACCGGAGCTGGACGCTGGTCTCCGGTGGCGGCAACGTCTCGGCGATGGGCGCGGTGGCGCACGGTGCGCGCTCGCGTGGCGGCGCCACCGTCGGCGTCATCCCCAAACCGCTGGTGCACCGCGAGCTCGCCGACGTCGAGGCCGACGAACTGATCGTCACCGACACCATGCGGCAGCGTAAGCAGGTCATGGAGGACCGCTCGGACGCGTTCATCACGTTGCCCGGCGGGATCGGGACGCTCGAGGAGATGTTCGAGACCTGGACCGCGGGCGTGCTCGGCATGCACTCCAAACCGGTGGTGCTGCTGGACCCGGATGGGCACTACGCAGGGCTGCTGAGCTGGCTCGACGGTCTGCGGGACAGCGGCTACGTGACCGAGGCCGCGCTGGATCGCCTGCTGGTCGTGCGGGACGTCGATGCGGCGCTGGACCTGTGTATGCCCGTGCCCGGTACCGGCGGATCGGGTTCCCGTTAGGCTGGCGGCCATGCCAGCGACCGATTCCCGCTCCTCAGTCGGCCTCTTCGACATCGTCAGCCAACTTCCCGGCCTGCTGATGGACACACCGCAGATCCTGCGGGCGGTTTCCACCGGGCTGCTCGCCCAGCCGAGCTCCAAGACCTCGATCGGCAAGGTGTTCCAGGAGCGCGCCGAGAAGTACGGCGACCGGGTGTTCCTGCGGATGGGTGAACAGAAGATCACCTACGCACAAGCCAATGCGACGGCCAACCGGTACGCCGCGGTGCTGGCCGCGCGCGGAGTCGGGCACGGCGACGTCGTCGGGATCATGCTGCGCAACTCGCCGAACGCGATCCTGACGATGCTGGCGACGGTCAAATGCGGCGCGATCGCCGGCATGATCAACTACCACCAGCGCGGTGAGGTGCTGGCGCACAGCATCGGCCTGCTGTCGGCCAAGACCATCATCTCCGAAGCCGACCTGGTGGAACACATCACCGAAAGCGGTGTGCAGACCGAGCCGGGTGTCGTGCTGACCATCGAGGAGTTCGAGGGACTGGCCGAGACCGCGCCGACCGGCAACCCGGCCTCGGCCTCGGCGGTGCTGGCCAAGGACCCCGCGTTCTACATCTTCACCTCGGGCACCACCGGGCACCCGAAGGCCAGCGTGATGACGCACCTGCGCTGGCTCAAGGCACTGGCCGGCTTCGGCGGGCTGGGCCTGCGGCTGCGCAGCGACGACACCCTGTACTCCTGCCTGCCGCTCTATCACAACAACGCCCTGACCGTCGGTGTGGCGTCTGCGCTGTCCTCCGGTGCGACGCTGGCGTTGGCCGAGAAGTTCTCCGCCTCCCGGTTCTGGGACGACGTGATCGCTTATGACGCAACGGCATTCATCTACATCGGGGAGCTGTGCCGGTACCTGCTGAACCAGCCGGCCAAGCCCACCGACCGGGCGCACAAGGTGCGGCTGATCGCCGGCAACGGTCTGCGCCCAGAGATCTGGGACGAGTTCACCGAGCGGTTCGGCATCAAGCGGGTGTGCGAGTTCTACTCGGCCAGCGAGGCCAACACCGCGTTCATCAACGTCTTCAACATTCCCAAGAGCACCGGCATCTCGTTCTTCCCGCTGGCCTACGTCGAATACGACGTGGAAACAGGTGAACCCACCCGCGACGCGAACGGTCGGGTGCGCAAGGTGCCTGCCGGTGAGCCCGGCCTGCTGATCAGCCCGGTGAACCGGCTCTCGCCGTTCGACGGCTACACCGACCCCAAGGCCAGTGAGAAGAAGCTGATCCGCAACGCCTTCAAGGACGGCGACGTCTGGTTCAACACCGGTGATGTGATGAAGCCGCAGGGTCTGGCGCACGCCGCGTTCGGGGACCGGCTCGGTGACACCTTCCGCTGGAAGGGTGAGAACGTCGCGACGACGGAGGTCGAGGCGGCACTGACGGCCGACCCGCAGATCGAGGAGTGCACGGTGTTCGGCGTCGAGGTGCCGCGCACCGGTGGCCGGGCCGGGATGGCCGCCATCCAGCTGCGCGAAGGTGAGACCTTCGACGGCATCGAGTTGGCCGAGACGCTCTACGACCGGCTGCCGGTCTACGCGATCCCGCTGTTCATCCGGGTGGTGGACACGCTTGAACACACCACGACGTTCAAGAGTCGCAAGGTCGACCTCCGTGAGCAGGCCTACGGCCCGGACGTCACCGACCCGCTGTACGTGCTGGCGGGCCGGCGCGAGGGCTACGTCCCGTTCCACGACGCGTACCCGGACGAGGTGGCCGACGGGAAGAGTCCAAAGGCCTGAGGCCCTCTAGCCTAGAGGCGTGCAGTCGACGTTCCTGGGCAAACCGGTCGCCGCGGATCGTGCCCTCATCATGGCGATCGTCAACCGAACCCCGGACTCGTTCTATGACCGCGGCGCGACCTTCACCGACGAGGCCGCCAAGGCTGCCGTGCACCGTGTCATCGAAGACGGCGCCGACGTCATCGACATCGGCGGGGTCAAAGCCGGCCCAGGTCAGCACGTCGACGCCGACGAAGAAATCGCCCGGGTGGTGCCCTTCGTCGAGTGGCTGCGCGCCACCTACCCCGAGCAGCTGATCAGCGTCGACACCTGGCGGGCCGGCGTGGCCAAACTGGCCTGCGCGGCCGGTGCGGACCTGATCAACGACACCTGGGCCGGCGCGGACCCGGGCCTGCCCGAGGTGGCCGCCGAGTTCGGCGCCGGCCTGGTCTGCTCGCACACCGGCGGCGCGATCCCGCGCACCCGCCCGTTCCGGGTCAACTACGGCACCAGCACCCGCGGCGTGGTCGACGATGTCATCCGCGAGGTGACCGCGGCCGCCGAACGCGCGGTGGCCGCCGGCGTGCGCCGGGACGCGATCCTGATCGATCCGACGCACGATTTCGGCAAGAACACTTACCACAGTCTTAGTTTGTTGCAGCACGTAAAAGACCTTGTTAAGACTGGATGGCCAGTGCTGATGGCCCTGAGCAACAAGGATTTCGTCGGGGAGACTCTGGGTGTGGGTTTGACCGAACGCCTGGAGGGCACGCTGGCTGCGACGGCTTTGGCCGCAGCCGACGGCGCGCGAATGTTCCGGGTCCACGAGGTGGGGCCCACTCGGCGCGTACTCGACATGGTGGCGTCGATCCAAGGCGTGCGTCGCCCGACGCGAACGGTGAGGGGACTGGCATGACTGCGATACCCGACGTGGCCACCGAGAACCTGGTACCAGGCGGTGACTGGTTGAGCACCAACAGCTGGAACCGCCCGCATTGGACCGTCGCCGAGCTGGAAGCCGCCAAGGCCGGCCGCACGGTGTCGGTGGTGCTGCCCGCACTCAACGAGGAAGAAACCGTCGCCTCCGTCGTCGACACCATCGCCCCGATGCTCGGCGGGCTGGTCGACGAACTCATCGTGCTGGACTCCGGGTCCACCGACGACACCGAGATCCGCGCGATCGCGGCCGGCGCCCGGGTGGTCAGCCGCGAGCAGGCGCTGCCCGAGCTGCCCCCGCAGCCGGGCAAGGGCGAGGTGCTGTGGCGCTCGCTGGCCGCCACGCACGGCGACATCGTGGCCTTCGTCGACTCCGACCTGATCGACCCGGACCCGATGTTCGTGCCGCGGCTGCTCGGGCCGCTGCTCACCCGCGACGGGATCCACCTGGTCAAGGGTTTCTACCGGCGGCCGCTGCGAGTCAGCGGCAGCGAGGACGCCAACGGCGGAGGCCGGGTGACCGAGCTGGTGGCGCGGCCGCTGCTGGCCGCGCTGCGCCCGGAGCTGGGCTGCGTGTTCCAGCCGCTCGGCGGGGAATACGCCGGCACCCGAGAGCTGCTCACCGCGGTTCCGTTCGCGCCCGGCTACGGCGTGGAGATCGGCCTGTTGATCGACGCCTACGACCGGCTCGGCCTGGACGGCATCGCGCAGGTCAACCTGGGGGTGCGGGCGCACCGCAACCGTCCGCTGACCGAACTCGGCGCGATGAGCCGGCAGGTGATCGCCACCTTGCTGAGCCGCTGCGGGATCACCGACTCCGAGGTCGGGTTGACGCAGTTCTTCGCCGACGGCGACGGCTTCACGCCGCGAACCTCGATGGTGAGTCTCGATGACCGGCCGCCGATGAACACCTTGCGCTGAGCCGGGGCGGTGCGCCGCGTCTGTCAGCGGAATCAGGCAGTATCGGTTCTGTGACGTTGGTGCTGTCCTATCTCGTGGTGCTGGTCCTGGTGGCCGTGGTGTTGTTCGGAATCGCCAGCGTGGTGTTCGGCCGCGGCGAGCGGCTGCCACCGCTGCCACGCGGCACCACCGCGACGGTGCTACCGGCCTCCGGGGTGACCAGCGCCGACGTCGAGGCGGTCAAGTTCGCCCAGAGCCTGCGCGGCTACAAGACCAGCGAGGTGGACTGGGTGCTGGACCGGCTGGCCGCCGAACTGGATGCGCTGCACGGTGAGCTGAGCCTGCTGCGCGGTGTCGACGCGGCGGCCCCGACCCGGCACGGTGAGCACCGCGCTCCCGCGCACGCCGCCGCCGACAACGACCCCGGCTCGGACGCCGACGTCGACCAGGGTGCCGGGGCCGAAACCACGTCGGAAACCACATCGGCTGTCGAGGCCGAGGACCGCCGGTGAGCGCACCGGGGGACGGGCGGATCCGCTGCGGCTGGGCCGACGGCAGCTCAGCGCTGTACCGCGATTATCACGACCAGGAGTGGGGCCGGCCGCTGCGCGGGCAGGTCGCGCTGTTCGAACGGCTCAGCCTCGAGGCATTCCAGAGCGGCCTGTCCTGGCTGACCATCCTGCGCAAGCGGGACAACTTCCGGGCCGCCTTCGACGGGTTCGACGTCGAGCACGTCGCCGGCTACGGCAGCGCTGAGGTGCAGCGTCTGATGGCCGACGCCGGGATCGTGCGCAACCGGGCCAAGATCGAGGCCACGATCGCCAATGCCCGCGCCATCGCAGCTCTTGACCTGGACTTTTCCGACTTGCTGTGGGGGTTCGCGCCGCCCCCGCGGCCGCGTCCGGCGCGCCTGGACGACGTTCCGGCGACCAGCCCGGAATCGGTCGCGATGGCCAAGGAGCTCAAACGCCGGGGCTTCCGATTCGTCGGGCCCACCACGGCATATGCCCTGATGCAGGCCACCGGGATGGTCGACGATCACGTGGCCGATTGCTGGGTTCGGCCCGGCCCCGACCGCTGAATCCAGGCCCGCCGAGAGGGTCTTTGCACACCGCACTGCTCGGATAGGGAACAATAGAGGGGTAAAGCAGCAGTTCAGGCTGACTGGCCCGAGGCGTTGGGCCTGCGCAGATGTGGAGGGAGCACTCGATGGCGGCCATGAAGCCCCGCACCGGTGACGGTCCTTTGGAGGCGACCAAGGAGGGGCGCGGCATCGTGATGCGAGTACCGCTGGAAGGCGGCGGCCGGCTCGTCGTCGAGCTGACTCCTGACGAAGCAGCCGCGCTCGGCGACGAACTCAAGAACGTCACCAGCTAGGCATCCGCATCGGTCCTCGCGCACTGGCGCGAGGACCGATTCACGGGTGGCGGTTGTTCAGGCCCCGACCGCTCGGTAGATCGCGACGGTCTGCTCGGCAATGCGCGCCCAGCTGAATTCGGCGATGCAGCGTTGGCGGCCGGCCCGGCCGTAGCGGGCCGCGCGGTCGGGATCGCCGACCAAGGCGTTGACCGCCTCGGCCAGTCCGGCTTCGAAGGCCTCGGGGTCGGTCGGCAGGCACGGCACCAAGGTCCCGGTGACGCCGTCGTCGACCACCTCCGGGATTCCGCCGACCGCCGAGGCCACCACCGCGGTACCGCACGCCATCGCTTCGAGGTTCACGATGCCCAGCGGCTCGTACACCGATGGACACACGAAAACCGTTGCTGCGGACAGAATCTCGCAAATCTTGCCGATCGGCAGCATTTCCTGCACCCAGAACACCCCGGTGCGGGCCGCCGAGAGGTTCTGCACGGCCGCGGCGACTTCCTCGGAGATCTCCGGGGTGTCCGGAGCGCCGGCGCACAACACCAGCTGCACTTCGGGAGTGAACCGGTGCGCGGCGGCCACCAGATGCGCGACGCCCTTCTGCCGGGTGATGCGGCCCACGAACGCCACCACCGGGCGGTTCGGGTCGACGCCGAGTTGGTGCAGCACCGAAGCGTCGTCGGCCCACGGGTCCACCGGTTGCCAGACCGTGGCGTCCACACCGTTCTTGACCACGTGCACCCGGTCCGGATCCAGGTCGGGGTAGACCCGCAGCACGTCCTCGCGCATACCCGCGCTGACTGCGATGACGGCGTCGGCGGCTTCCATCGCGGTCCGCTCCACCCAGGACGACACCCGGTACCCGCCGCCGAGTTGCTCGGCCTTCCAGGGCCGCAACGGTTCCAGCGAATGCGCCGTCAGCACATGCGGGATGTCGTGCAGCAACGCAGTCAGATGCCCGGCCATCCCGGTGTACCAGGTGTGCGAGTGCGCCACCGTGGCAGCACCGGCTGCATTGGCCATCACCAGATCGGCCGACAACGTCGTCAGCGCCGCATTGGCCCCGTGCAACGCCGGATCGGAGGCGGCCACGGTCACCCCCGGGCGCGCTGCACCCATGCAATGCACGTCGACGTCGACGAGCCGGCGCAGGTTCGCGACGAGTTCGGTGACGTGCACGCCGGCCCCGCCGTAGACCTCCGGCGGGTACTCCCGAGTCATCATCGCCACGCGCATACTCCCAGACCGTAGTGGTCGGGCCGCGGGGCCGCAGCGGGCCCCTGAGTCTGCGGCCCGGCGACACGAATCCGCTGCATTCCGGTGTAGCAGTGGCCGCGCCCTGCGCGTGCCGATAGGTTTGTCGGCATGAGGGAAGCACCACATGTGCTGGGCATCGTCCTGGCTGGCGGGGAGGGCAAGCGGCTCTATCCCCTGACAGCGGACCGGGCCAAGCCTGCGGTGCCGTTCGGGGGCGGATACCGGTTGATCGATTTCGTGTTGTCGAATCTGGTCAACGCCCGGTTCTTGCGGATCTGCGTTCTCACGCAATACAAGTCGCATTCACTCGACCGACACATTTCGCAGAACTGGCGGCTGTCCGGCCTGGCCGGCGAGTACATCACCCCGGTGCCGGCGCAGCAGCGGCTGGGCCCGCGCTGGTACACCGGGTCGGCCGATGCGATCTATCAGTCGATGAACCTGATCTATGACGAAGACCCGGACTACATCGTGATCTTCGGGGCCGATCACGTGTACCGGATGGATCCCGAGCAGATGCTGCGCCACCACATCGAATGCGGCGCCGGAGCCACCGTCGCCGGGATCCGGGCGCCGCGCGCGGAAGCCACGGCGTTCGGCTGCATCGACTCCGACGACTCGGGCCGGATCCGCAGCTTCATCGAGAAGCCGGCCGACCCACCCGGCACTCCCGACGATCCCGAGCAGACCTTCGTGTCGATGGGCAACTACATCTTCACCACCAAGGTGCTGATCGACGCGATCAAGGCCGACGCCGAAGACGACCACTCCGACCACGACATGGGCGGCGACATCATCCCGCGTCTGGTCGCCGACGGCATGGCCTCGGTGTACGACTTCAACAACAACGTGGTGCCCGGGGCCACCGAACGTGACCACGGCTACTGGCGCGACGTCGGCACCCTGGACGCGTTCTACGACGCGCACATGGACCTGGTGTCGGTGCACCCGGTGTTCAACCTGTACAACCGGCGCTGGCCGATCCGCGGCGGCGCCGAGAACCTGGCCCCGGCCAAGTTCGTCAACGGCGGCTCGGCCCAGGAGTCGGTGGTCGGGGCCGGCAGCATCATCTCGGCGGCCTCGGTGCGCAACTCGGTGCTGTCGTCCAATGTCACCATCGACGACGGCGCCATCGTCGAAGGCAGCGTGCTGATGCCGGGCGTGCGGGTCGGGCGCGGCGCGGTGGTGCGCAAGGCGATCCTGGACAAGAACGTCGTCGTCGGGCCGGGTGAGATGGTCGGCGTCGACCTGGACAAGGACCGGGACCGGTTCTCGATCAGCGCCGGCGGCGTGGTCGCCGTCGGCAAGGGCGTCTGGATCTAGCTCAGCGGCTCGTGCCAGTCCTCGGCCATCGATTCCGGCGGCGCGTAGCCGACGCTCTGTCTGCTGCGCCGCAGCCGCCGCCACAACCGCCAGCCGGTCCAGATCAGGCCGAGCAGGATCAGCAGCACCAGCACCGGTAGCAGCAGCGCGATGAACACCAGGGAGAAACTGGTGACATCCTCGACGGTGGACAGCATCGGGGCGGCCACCCCCGCGGTCGCGACGTTGGCCGCCGGTCGCACAGCGGATTTGACCAACGACACCACCAGCGCGACGACGATGCCGATCAATACCGGCACCCAACCGCCGGAAACCGCCCACTGGCCCGGGTCGGCCACCGCCGCGGTTTCGGCCGCGGTGCCCGAACCGAACACGATGCCACCCGAGGCCGGGCGCACGAAGGTCTGCACGGTGTCATTGAGCGAATCCAGTGCCGGCACCTTGTCGGCGACGATCTCGACCAGCAGCAGCACCGTGAGGATGGCCAGCACCCAACCGTTTTCCATCCAGTTCCAGCCGGCCGGGAGGTGGACCAGATCGGTGAACCGCGCCAGCACGCCCAGCAGCAGCACCGGGATGTAGGCGTTCAGGCCCGCCGCGGTGGAAAGTCCCAGCCCGGTCAGCAACTGCTCCATGGCACCAGTATGGGTCAGCGAGCGTGCCGGCCGAGCTGAATCACCACACCCCGGGCAGCAATCGGTAGCGCACCTCGCGGGTGTACTCGCGGTAGCCGGAAAGCCCTTCGGTCAGCACCTTCTCCTCATCGACGATGCGCGCGGCCAACAGACCCAGCGCTGGGATCACCACCGCCAGGCCCCAGAACGAGTCCAGGGCCGGCGGCATGCCGAGCAACATCAGCGCGCCACCGGAGTACATCGGATGGCGCACCCAGGCGTACAGCCCGGTGGTGACCAGCGGCTGATCCGCCTCGACGGCGACTGTTGCGGCCGCGTAGGCATTTTGGATGACGACGGCTTGGGTCACCAGCAGGCCAGCGAGGACCACGACGTCGCCGAGGATGACCACCGCGGGCGGCACCGATGACCAGCCGAACCGATGGTCCAAGGCACTGACCAGCACGGCGGCGAACACTGTCAGGTAGATCCCGGCGACGATCAGGCGCTGACCGAGGCGCGGTTCGGCCAACGGGCCGGTGCGTAGTCGGCGGCGTAGCGCGTCGGGACTGCGCACCGCCAGATACCCGCTCGGCCCGATCGTGGCGACGACGAACACCGCGATGAACAGCCAGGCCTGCCAGTAGTTCAGGGTGCCGGCCGGGAGGAACAGCGCGACGCCGAAGAACACCACGCTGAACAGCGCCGCGGCCAGCAGTTGTAGTGCAATTTTCACGGTGGCCTCCTCACCGAAGATCGCGACGGCGAAAGCCGATGGCGCCCAACGTGATCAGGGCGGCATCCAGGAGCAGTAGCCAGAACAGCGGTGCGACGCTGAAGGTTTGGTCAGCCAGCAGTGGGATGTGGCTGAACGGTTCCAGGTTGCGGACCCACTGTGGAAACCCGGACAGCGAACCGAGCAGATAGAGCGCGACGAATCCGACCAGCACCCCCCAGGACGCCGGAGTCCCGCGCGGCGCCAGGCCGAACAATGCGACGGTCACCCCGACCAGCAACCAGACCGCGGGCAGCTGCATGGCGGCAGTGCCGAGGGTGTCGAGCAGCTTGGTGCCGACATCGTCTGCGGCGATGCCGTAGCTCAGACCGGTGATGAAACCCGCGGCCAGCATCGCCGCGCCGGTGCCCAGCAGTGCGATACTGACATGGCTTGCCAGCCAACGTAATCGACTCACTGCACCGGCGAGTACCGGTTCGGCGCGCTGGGCGGTCTCCTCATGGTGCAGACGCAACGCCATCGCGATGCCGAACGCCGCCGCCATCAACCCCAGCATGTTGAAGGCCACCGCGATGAAGGATTGCTCCAGCGCGTCGCTTCCGCCGAGTCGGGTGACGACTTCCTGGGCGACCACGCTGCCGCCGATCTCGTCGGCGATACCGTGCGTGACGCTGCCCACCAACAGGCCGTACAGGCACAGCCCGATCGTCCACAACAACAGCGCGCCCCGGCTCAGCCGCCAGGCCAGATTCGCCGGACTGCGCAGGGCCGGTGCCCCAGCACCCGGGCCGGGCCGGGCCGCGAACAGCCCGGCGCCCACATCGCGGGCCGCCAGCAGTCGATACCCGAGCGCGGTGAGTAGCACGGTGGCGACCAGATGCAGCAGCAGTACCCACCAGCGTTCGTCGGCATACGGTCGGATCTGCAGTGACCAGCCCAGCGGGGAAAGCCAGGACAGCCAACCGGCGCCGGCGTCGCCGACCGCACGCAGCGCGAACGCTGCGGCCAGGACGGCGAACGCAGCACCGCGACACGTTCGTGCGCTGGCCGACAACTGCGCGGCGACTGCGGCCACCGCACTGAACGCCAGGCCGGATCCGGCCAGCGCCAAACAGAATGCCAGCGATCCGGCTGCCGGCACCTCGGTGGTCAGCAGTCCGGCAAGACCGATCGATGCGGTCAACACCGAGGCCCCCGATGCCAACAGCAGTGCGGCGGTCAGGCCGGCGTGCCGACCCACCACGGTGGAGTCGAGCAGTTCGGTGCGGCCCAGTTCCTCGTCGGCCCGGGTGTGCCGAATCACGGTCAGGATCACCGCGACCGCGATCAACAGGTGGAAGATGCCGGCCTTCCAGATTCCGACGGCGCCCAGCGAATCGCCGAAGACCACCCCGTACATCGCCCGCTGGGCCGGGCTGGCCATGATCGAGTCGACGACGGCGGCGCGATCGGCGGCGTTCGGGTAGACCGCGGCCATGCTGCCGATGTAGACGCTGGACAGCGGAACCGAGAGCAGCAGCACCCACAGCGGCAGCACCACCCGGTCCCGGCGCAGGTAGAGCCGCAGCAGCCCAAGGGTTCCGGTGAAATTCGAAGCGGGACCTCGGGCCCGGTCCGGGTGCGAGATGCGGGTCAGGGTTGCCGTGCTCATCGTCGGGCTCCCACCGTCGCGTCCCGGCTGCGGTCGGCCCCGTCGACGTCATAATGGCGCAGGAACAGTTCCTCCAGCGTGGGCGGCGCACTGGTCAGGCTGCGCACCCCGGCGCCGCCGAGTACCCGGATCAGCTCGCCGAGGCTTTCGGACTCGGCTTGGGCGTGCAGCGTGTGGCCGTCGAAGCTGACGTCGGACACGCCTCGGATGCGGCTGACATCGCCTGGGTCTCGGAGCATTTCGGCCTTGATCGAGGTGCGGGACAGATGCCGCATCGACTGCAGGGTCCCCGATTCGACCGTACGTCCGGCCCGGATGATCGTCACCGCGCCGCACAGTGCCTCGGTCTCGGCCAGGATGTGGCTGGACAGCAGTACGGTCGTGCCACGTGCGGCTGCCTCCCGGACACACTCCCGGAACACGTTCTCCATCAAGGGATCCAGGCCACTGCTGGGTTCGTCGAGCAGCAGCAGCGCGGCGTGGGAGGAGAACGCCGAGATCAGTGAGACCTTCTGGCGGTTGCCCTTGGAATAGGTGCGCGCCTTCTTGGTCGGATCCAACGCGAATCGCTCGATCAACTCGGCGCGTCGGTTCTCGTCGATGCCACCGCGCATTCGGGCCAGCAGGTCGATGGTCTCGCCACCGGTCAGCGTCGGCCACAGCGTGACATCGCCGGGGACGTAGGCGATGTCACGGTGCAGTCGGACCGCATCACGCCACGGGTCGCCGCCGAGCAATCGCACGCGGCCGCGGTCGGCCTTGACCAGGCCCAGCAAGATCCGGATGGTGGTGGACTTGCCCGCGCCGTTGGGGCCGAGGAACCCGTGCACCTCGCCGGTGCGCACCGTGAGGTCCAAGCCGTCCAGTGCCCGCACCGATCCGAAAGTCTTGACCAGTTGCTGAATTTCGATGGCGTTGGGCATGGCGATCGCTCCTTCAGGTGCGTTCTGTTGCCGTCGTGCTGCTCACGGTGGCGGTTGCAGGCCGGCGCCGTCGGCCAGGAAGGCTTGGTACATGGTGGGCTCGGTCATCAGGCCCTCGGTGAAGATCTCGAGTGCCGGGAGCACCATGTCGCGGGCATAGTCGCGCAGTACCGCGCGCATGTCCTCGGGGTTTTCGTGCAGCTGCAGGTAGAGCAGGAACGCGCCGCCGCCGGCCATCGCCAGGTAGCGGGCCCGGGCCTTCGGGTTGCGGCTGGGTTTGAGCGTGCCGGCCCGCACCCCCTCGTCCAGGTACTGTTCGGCATTGTCGATCATGGTGCGCCACAACGAAGTTGCCAGATCGCCGCCGGTCTGCATGCTGCGCACCAGATAGGTCATCACGGGCGCGTACTCGTCGATCTCCGCGACGGCGGCGAACCAGGCGCTGGGGTCCGGGGCGCGTAGGGATTCGCTCTTGGATTCGCGCACCAACTCGGCCACGTAGTCGTCGCAGGCTTGGCGCAGACCGTCCTTGGAACCGAAGTGGTGGATCACCAGGCCTGGGCTCACCCCGGCGGCCTTGGCGATCGCGCGGACACCGGCACCGAAACCGTGCTGACCGAATTGCTCGACGGCCGCCTGGCGGATCCGGGCGACTGCGGTCAGATCTTCGGCTGAACGCATGTTCAATAGCCTAAACCCACGTTCAATGTCCGTCAAGGGAGGCACCGAGTGCCCGTCACGGGAAATGCGGCAGCGTGCGGTTCAGTCGCGCACGGCGGCCAGGATGCCGTCGCCCAGCGGGAGCAGCACCGGCGTGAAGCGTTCGTCCTCGGCGATCAACCGGGCCGCCTCGCGTACCGCGGTGACCTCGGCGTCGTTGGCGTTGGGGTCACCCGCGCGACCACCCAGGGCGGCGCGATGAACGACGATCACCCCGCCCGGTCGCAGCAGCCGGATCGCCTCGACCACGAACTCGGGTTGATCGCCCGGCGCGGAGTCGATGAACACCAGGTCGTAGGAGTCATTGGCGAGTCGGGTCAGCACCTCTTGGGCCCGGCCGTTGATCAGCCGGGTGCGGGACGGGCCGATGCCACCCTCGGCGAACGCCTGCTTGGCCAGGCGTTGATGCTCGGGCTCGATGTCGATGGTGGTCAACACCCCGTCGTCGCGCATGCCGGAAAGCAGCCACAGCCCGCTCACCCCGGCGCCGGTGCCGACCTCGACCACGGCCTTGCCGCCGGAGAGTTTGGCCAGCAGGCTCAGCAACGCACCGACCGCGGGCGTCACCGCACCCGAGCCGATGTCCTCGGCGCGCTCCCGCGCGGCGGCCAGCACGGCGTCCTCGGAGATCGAACCTTCGGCGTGGGCCAGCATGGCCGCGGCCCTGCTGGTGGCGGGGTCGCCGCTGCCCGAATCTGTGCCCATGAGCGCAGCGTAGAGCCAATCCCGGGCGCTGTGGAAACCAACGCGCCAGACACCGTCGGACCCGCCGCGGACGTCGCGCTGCGATCCGGCCGTCCGAAACCGGCATCGGCCCAGCGTGACCGCCCCCGATCGGCATTCTCAGTGAAACTTCAGTGTGCTCATATACCCAGCACAATGCGGTGCCGGACGGTGGTCGTCATGGAGCGCGGTGACCGCTGGTTCGGGAATATGCACCTCCCACTTCGTGTTGGGCAAGGTGACGACCCGCAAGCGGCGCCCAGCGCCCAGTCTCAGGAGGATCCGACGGCCACCACATTGACCGCGCCCGCACACATGTCGCACTTCGAGCCGGACACCACCGAGTGGGTGGAGCCCCAAGAGGAGTTGCACGGCACTGCCGTGTTCGACGCAACCGGTGACCTGTCCACCATGCCGTCCTGGGACGAGTTGGTGCGGCAGCACGCCGACCGGGTGTACCGGCTGGCCTACCGGCTGTCCGGCAACCAGCACGACGCCGAGGACCTCACCCAGGAGACATTCATCCGGGTGTTCAAGTCCGTGCAGAACTACCAGCCGGGCACCTTCGAAGGCTGGCTGCACCGCATCACCACCAACCTGTTCCTGGACATGGTGCGTCGTCGGGCCCGGATCCGGATGGAGGCGTTGCCCGAGGATTACGACCGGGTGCCGGCCGACGAACCGAACCCCGAGCAGATCTACCACGACGCCCGGCTCGACCCGGATCTGCAGGCGGCCCTGGATTCGTTGCCGCCGGAATTCCGCGCCGCGGTCGTGCTGTGTGACATCGAAGGTCTGTCCTACGAGGAGATCGGTGCCACGCTGGATGTGAAGCTGGGCACCGTGCGCAGCCGCATCCACCGCGGTCGGCAAGCCATCCGCGAGTTCCTTGCCGCCCGCGCCGACCAGCCCGACGCGGCCGCCCACCCCGCCTGATCACGAGTTCGCCACCAGTGGAGCAACGCCTGCGGCCTGGCCCTTCTGCGCGCTACATTCGACAGTGCGTGCGCAGATGCCATGGCGGAAGGAGTCGGGTGATGGTCGAGGGTGGCCATGTGTTCCGTAGGGCCTTTTCCTGGCTACCCGCACAGTTCGCGTCGCAGAGCGACGCACCGGTCGGGGCGCCGCGCCAATTCGGTTCCACCGAGCACCTCTCGATCGAGGCGGTCGCCGCCTACGTCGACGGCGAGCTGCGGATGAATGCGCACCTGCGCGCCGCCCATCACCTGTCGCTGTGCAGCGACTGCGCCGCCGAGGTCGATGCTCAGCAGCAGGCCCGGTCGGCGTTGCGCGAGTCCTGCCAGATCAGCGTGCCCAGCTCGCTGCTCGGGCTGCTGTCCCAGATTCCGCACACCCCGCAGGTGGCGCCCGAGCCCGTCGACCCGGTAACCGAGGATCGGTTAGCTGACGACCGTACGAGAGACCGGCGTCGGCGCCGGTAGGGTAGAGAGCGCACCGGACCGCGATCCGCGGAGCGGTGATGGCCCGCGTTCTCGTCAGCGGCGGAAGAGGATGACTTGAGCTCCAACCAGGACAACTTCGAGCAATCGGACAATGGCCCGCGCCTGACGCCGCGTCCGGTGTCCCGGCCTCCGGTCGACGACTCATCGCGCCGGGCCTTCGGCCGGCCAGCCGGCGTCAAGGGCTCGTTTCTCGCCGACGCACTTCGTCCCAAGCGCTTCCGCAACGAAGACGAGTTCGAACCGAAGGACACCCCGCGCGACCCGGTGTTGGCCGAGGCGTTCGGCCGCCCGTTCGCCGGCGCCGAGTCGCTGCAGCGGCATCCGATCGACGCCAACGCGCTGGATCGCGCCGACGACGGCGCCGACGAGCCCGAGGATCCCTGGCGCGATCCGGGCGCGGCGGCCGGTTTGGGGGCGCCCGCGGTCGAGACTCCGCCGGAGCCGCCCGCTGCCGGGGGACCGGTCGGCAAGCTCGGTGTGCGCGATGTGCTGTTCGGCCGCCGGGTCTCGGTGCTGGCGTTGAGCCTGCTCGCGGTGACCGCGCTGTTGATCGGCGCGCTAGGCGGCGTGATCGGCTACCTGGCGTCCGGGGTGACTGCTTCGGCGTTCACCACGTCCAAGGTCACCCTCCAGACCCATGACTCCGACGAAGACCACGGCGGGCAGTTCGTTAAGGTCGCGGCCTCGGTGGCGGACTCGGTGGTGACCATCGAAGCGGTCAGCGACAAACAGGGCTCCCAGGGCTCGGGCGTCGTGATCGACGGCAAGGGCTACATCGTCACCAACAACCACGTGATCTCTGATGCCGCCAACAACCCGAGCGCGTACAAGATGACCGTGGTCTTCAACGACGGCAAGGAAGTGCCGGCCAACCTGGTCGGCCGCGACCCCAAGACCGACCTGGCGGTGATCAAGGTCGACAACGTGGACAACCTCACGGTGGCCCGGCTCGGTGACTCCGACAAGGTCATCGTCGGCGAAGAGGTGATCGCCGCCGGCGCACCGCTGGGCCTGCGCAGCACCGTCACGCACGGCATCGTCAGCGCATTGCATCGCCCGGTTCCGCTGTCCGGCGACGGCTCCGACACCGACACCGTCATCGATGCCATCCAGACCGACGCCTCGATCAACCACGGCAACTCCGGTGGCCCGCTGATCAACATGAGCTCCGAGGTGATCGGCATCAACACGGCCGGCAAGTCGCTGTCCGACAGCGCCAGCGGCCTGGGCTTCGCGATCCCGGTGAACGAGGTCAAGTGGATCGCCGAGAGCTTGATCAACGCCGGCAAGGTGGCACACCCGACGCTGGGTCTGACCGCCCGCTCGGTGAGCAACGACGTCGCATCCGGCGCCCAGGTGGCCAACGTGAACCAGGGCAGCCCCGCCGAACAGGCCGGCATCGTCGAGAACGACGTCGTCGTCGAGGTGGGCGGGCGTTCGGTCGCCGACGCCGACGAGATGACGGTCGCGGTGCGACAACTCAAGATCGGTGAACCCGCGCCCATCGTGGTGGTGCGTGACGGTCGCCGCGTGACGCTGACCATCACGCCGTCCTCGGACGAGTAGATGTTCGCCAACGTCGGCTGGGCCGAGATGCTGGTGCTGGTGGTGATCGCACTGGTGGTGCTCGGCCCGGAACGGCTGCCTGGCGCGCTCAAATGGGCTGCCGGCGCGCTGCGCCAGGTCCGCGAATACGTCGGCAACGCCACCAACTCGCTGCGTGAGGACCTCGGGCCGGAGTTCGAGGATCTGCGCGAGCCGCTCAGTCAGCTCAATTCGCTACGCGGTATGACACCGCGCGCGGCAATCACCAAGCATCTGCTCGACGGTGACGAGTCGATCTTCGGCAGTTTCGACTCCGCGAAGGCGTCGGTGCAAAGTGAGTTCGATTCCGTCCGCGCTGACCTGACCGCACCCATGGCATCGCGGGCCGGTGCGGCCGAAGCCGAGCCGGCCACCGCGGACGCCAACGCCGCGTCGGCGACGACCAAGTTCGACCCGGACGCGACCTGATTCAGGCTCCCGTTGCCGCTCTTCCGTTTCCGTTCCGCTCTGCGGGCCTGAAGAGCGGAACGGAAACGGAAGAGCGGCAACGGGTTTGGCGTGAATCAGCGGCGGGTGGTGTCCAGGCCCAGCGACATTCCGGCCAGCCCGCGCTTGCGCGCCGAGAGTTTTTCGGCGATCCCGCGCAACTCGGCTCCGGCCGGCGACTCGGGCGCCGAGAGCACCAGCGGCACCCCCGAGTCACCGGCGGTCACCAGCGCCGGATCCAGCGGTACCCGGCCGAGCAACGGCACCTCGGCGCCGACCGAACGCGACAGGCTTTCGGCCACCTGTTGGCCGCCGCCTTCGCCGAAGATGTGCATCGTGGTGCCGTCCGGCATCAGCATGCCGGACATGTTCTCCACCACACCGACCACGCGCTGCCGGGTCTGGTTGGCAATCGCCCCGGCCCGTTCGGCCACCTCGGCCGCGGCCAGCTGCGGAGTGGTGACCACCAGGATCTCGGCATTGGGGATCAGCTGCGCGACCGAGATCGCGACGTCGCCGGTGCCCGGCGGCAGATCCAGCAGCAACACGTCCAGGTCACCCCAGTAGACGTCGGCCAGGAACTGCTGCAGGGCCCGGTGCAGCATCGGTCCGCGCCACACCACCGGCGTATTGCCCTGGGTGAACTGGGCGATCGAGATCACCTTCACGTCGTGCGCGACCGGCGGCAAGATCATCGAGTCGACCTGGGTGGGTCGGTCTTCGGTGCCCATCATGCGCGGTACCGAATGCCCGTAGATGTCGGCGTCGACCAGGCCGACCGACAGACCGCGGGCGGCCATCGCCGCCGCCAGGTTGACCGTCACGCTGGACTTGCCCACTCCGCCCTTGCCGGAGGCCACCGCGTACACCCGCGTCAGCGAGTTGGGCTGGGCGAACGGGATCACCGGTTCGGCCGAGTCGCCGCGCAGCTGCTTGCGCAGCTCGGCGCGCTGCTCGTCGTTCATCACGTCCAGGGTCACCTTGACCGAGCCGGTGCCCGGGACGTCGGCGACCGCCTGGGTGACCCGCTCGCTGATCTCGGTCTTCTTCGGGCAGGCGGCCGTCGTCAGGTAGATCCCGACGTGCACCGAGCCGTCGTTCTCGACGTCGACGCTCTTGACCATGCCCACTTCGGTGATCGGTCGTCGCAATTCGGGATCGATCACCTTGCCCAGTGCGGAGCGGACGGCGGAAACCAGCGTGTCAGTCATCGGTACCGAGTCTAGGCCGCGGTACCGGGCAGCTCGTCAGGCGGCTGCGGTCAGGCGGCGGGGCCGGGCAGCGGCGGCACCGGTCCGGGTGTCGGCGTGGCCGCAGCTTCGGGTGCTGCCGGGGCGGCGGGATCTGCCGGGGCCGCCGGGGCCGGGCCGGGGGCCTGCGCCGGGTTGGGCGCCTCGGCCGGTGCCTGCGCCGGGGCGTTGGCCGGGCCCGGTGCCCGAGCGGGCGCCGGGGTGGCCTCGGCCGGGCCGGGTGCCGGACCGGCGGGAGCCAGCGGCGCGATCGGAGCCGGCTGCATCCACGGCGGCGTCCACGGAGCGGGTGCGGGGGCGGCCGGCTGCATCCAGGGCGGTGTCCACGGTGCCGGGGCGGCCGGCGCTTCGGTGATGCAGAACACCGCACACGGCGCGCTCGGCAGGTCACCGGCTTCCGGGCCGGGCGGCACCGGCAACCGGTTGGCGACGTCGGTCTGAGGCAGATCCACCCGGGTCAGGTCGGCCAGCGGGTCAGCGCCCACGCCGTGCAGCGGCAGGTCCGGACCCAGGCCCTCGGGGTCAGCCAGGTGGTGCTGCGACACCTCGGTGACCACCAACTCCGGCACCTCGCCGGTGATCGGCGGCAGATCGATCGGCGCCACCCCGGTGGCGTAGGCGCCGGCCCAGCCGAGCACGTTGCGGGCATAGGCCATCGAGTTGTTGTAGCGCAAAACCGCGGTCAGTACCTGGTTCTGGTCGCGCAGGTTCATCGAACCGCTGCACAGGTAGCGGGCTGCCGCCAGGGCCGCGTCGTACACGTTCTGCGGATCGGCCTTGCCGTCGTTGTCGCCGTCGGAGGCGTACCGCGACCAAGTGCTGGGCAGAAACTGCATCGGACCCAACGCGCGGGCGTAGGTGACCCGACCGGCCTGCACGCTCTGCACGATCACCTCGTTGCCGGGCAAGGTGCCGTCCAGCACCGGTCCGTAGATCGGGTTGACCGCGGTGCCACGCACGTCGGTGGCGCCGTTGTTGGCGTGCCCGGACTCGATTCGGCCGATTCCGGCCAGCAGGTTCCAGCTGACGCCGCAGCCCGGCACGGCCCGCGCCATCATCGACTCGGCGTTGCGGTAGGCCGACAGCGCGATCGACGGGATGCGCAATGCGCCCGGCGCGCTGACCACGGTGGCCGGCGGCGGCGCCGACGTGGTGGCCGCGGCGACCCGGAAGCTGGCGGGCGGGTTCACCATCGCGATCACGGCCGGGCCCGAGGTGTCCGGAGGCGGGGTGGGCGCAATCGCGGCCAGCGGGGCGACGTCGGTGCTCTGCACCGGTGGTGTCTGCCCGACGACGGTGGGTCCGCCGGCGCCCACGGCGGCAGCCAACACCAGCGGGCTCAGCACGGCCAGACCCATCACCGGGGACTTGCCGATCTGGGATGCCTTGCCGCACGCGGAGCGCAGTGACTTCGACAGCGCCGAGCTTGCGCCCGAGCTCGCCCCTATGCGCACAGGACCATCCTCATGATTGCTCGCTCAGCATCTCGCTGCACTGTGTGAACCAAGTCACCATACATACTGCCGTGACCCATGTGGCGACAATGGTCCCCGTAAAACCGTTTTCTCACGCTCTGTTCATGTCCTCGGATCGGGTGCCGACGGCGGCTTTGCTGGATTCGGTTTCGGACTTTGCCCCTTGGACTTCGACTTGGGCTTGTCCGCCGCCTTGGACTTCGGCGCGCCGTCGGCGGATTCGGGCCGCAGGGTCTCGAGCAACTCGTACAAGTCGTCGAGTTCCCGGCGCAGGTAGTCGCGGGTCACCACCTCGCCGACTGCCAACCGCAGCGCCGCGAGCTCGCGGGCCAGGTACTCGGTGTCGGCCTTGGTCTGTTCGGCCCGCCGCCGGTCCTCTTCGAGCGAGACCCGGTCCCGGTTCTCCTGGCGGTTCTGGGCCAGCAGGATCAGCGGGGCGGCGTACGCGGCCTGGGTGGAAAACGCCAGGTTGAGCAGGATGAACGGGTACGGGTCCCAGCGCAGCGACACCGCGAACAGGTTCAGTGCGATCCAGACCACCACCAGGATGGTCTGCCAGGCCAGATACCGGCCGGTGCCCAGGAACCGGGCGATCGATTCACTGAATCGGCCGACCGCCTCGGCGTCGAAATTGAGCCGCGGCCGGCGTGAGGTGCGCGGCGTGTCCAGCCGGCTGCGCGCTGACGTGTCGGTCATGGCGTCGGGTCCAGTTCGGGTTCGTCGTCGCTGGCCCGCCAGTCGTGTGGCAGCAGATGGTCGAGCAGGTCGTCGACCGTGACCGCGCCCAACAGGTGGTTCTCGTCGTCCAACACCGGCCCGCAGACCAGGTTGTAGGCGGCGAAATACCGGGTCAACGCGGCCAGCGAGGCGTCCGGGGTCAGGGCCGGAAGATCGGTGTCGACGATGCCGCTGACCAGCGCGGCCGGCGGCTCGCGCAGCAGCCGCTGCAGGTGCACGCAGCCCAGGTAGCGTCCGGTCGGGGTGGCGGTCGGCGGCCGCACCACGAACACCACCGACGACAACGCCGGGGTCAGGTCCGGGTCACGCACCCGGGCCAGCGCCTCGGCCACCGTGGTGTCGGGGGCCAGCACCACCGGATTCGAGGTCATCAGACCGCCGGCGGTATCCGGTGAGTGCTGCAGCAGACGACGCACCGGATCGGAGTCCTCGGGGTCCATCCGCTGCAGCAGCGACTCGGCTTCGGTGGGGTTGAGCACGCCCAACAGGTCGGCGGCGTCATCGGGGTCCATCGCCTCGAGCACGTCGACGGCGCGTTCGGTGTCCAGCCGCAGCAGCAACTCGGTCTGCTCGTCCTGGGCGAGCTCCTGCAGCACGTCGGCGAGCCGCTCGTCGTCCAGGGCGTTGACCACCTCGGTACGGCGTTTACGCGGCAGGTCCCGGATCGCGTCGGCCACCTCGATCGGTCGCAGCCCCTCGAATTGGTGCAGCAGTTGCGCGACGCCCTGGTCCGGCATGGCCAGCGCCGACGGCGTCAGACCCACCACGTTCTGCCAGTCGACGGTGTAGACGTTGCCGCGCCGGCCCAGCCGCCGATGCGCGCGCACCGCGATCCGGGTCACCACCCAATCGCGGGACCGGGCCTGCTCGATGCACAGGTCGACGATCGACACCTCGATACCGGCCAGCTGTTCGAGCTCGGGATCGTTGACCCGGACCCGGGTGTCGAGCACCTGCCCGAGCGCCAGCACCTCGCCCGGGCGCTGCGCGAAGCGGCGCAGCGAGACGTTGCCGCTGATCAGCGTCACGGCGTGCGGTTCGATCGCGGTCACCCGGAGCATCGGGACGAAAATCCTTCTGCGGGTGAGCAATTCCACGACCAAACCGAGAACTCGGGGTTGCTGGCGGACGATGCTGATGCTTATCACGACGTCGCGCACCCGGCCCAGGGATTCGCCGTCGGGTCCCAGGACCACCAAGCCCGCAAGCCGGGCTGCATAGACCCTGTTGACCGCCGCCATGATTACAAAGGGTAGGAGTGAAGGCGTGAATACCGCGTATCGACCCCGCAGAACGTGCCTGTCGGTTCCCGGCAGCAGCCGCAAGATGATCGACAAGGCCAAGACCTTGCCGGCCGACGAAGTGTTCCTCGACCTTGAGGACGCGGTCGCGCTCGATGCCAAGGCCAGTGCCCGCGCCACCGTGGCGGCTGCTCTGGCCGAGCCGGGCTGGGGCCCGGCGCTGCGCGGCGTGCGGGTCAACGACTGGACCACACCGTGGACGCACGCCGATCTGATCGAGGTGGTCGCCGGCGCCGGTGCGCACCTGGACGTGGTGGTGCTGCCGAAGGTCACCGACGTCTCGCATGTGACGGCGTTGGACCTGCTGCTCACCCAGCTCGAACTCACGCACGGCCTGGAACTCGGCCGGATCGGGATCGACGCCCAGATCGAGGACGCCCGGGGGCTGGCCAACGTGGAGGCGATCGCCGCGCATCCGCGAGTGCACGCCCTGGTGCTCGGCCCGGCTGACCTGATGGCCAGCCTGAACATGCGCACCCTGGTGGTGGGGGAGCAGCCCGAGGGTTACGACGTCGGCGACGCCTACCACCACGTACTGATGAAGATCCTGGTCGCCGCTCGCGCGCACGGCATCGCCGCGATCGACGGCCCGTACCTGAAGGTCCGCGACACCGAGGCGTTCCGTCGGGTGGCCGGCCGGTCCGCGGCGCTCGGGTACGACGGCAAATGGGTGCTGCACCCGGACCAGATCGCCGCCGGCAACGAGATCTTCAGCCCCCGGCAAGCCGATTACGATCACGCCGAATTGATCCTGGAAGCCTACGAATGGCACACCTCGGTAGCCGGCGGCGCGCGCGGCGCGGTGATGCTGGGCGACGAGATGATCGACGAGGCCAGCCGCAAGATGGCCCTGGTGATCGCGGCCAAGGGACGCGCGGCGGGGATGGCCCGCACCGGCGAGCCGTTCGTGCCGCCGAGCTAACCGTAGGTCGCGCCCGATCCGGCCGCGGCGACCAGCACGATCATGATCACCAGGTAGATGATCATGCCGGCGGTGATGAGTCCGCCGACGATCACGGCCGCCAGCGCCATGCC
Source organism: Mycobacterium sp. NGS45 (assembly GCF_059812645.1). Lineage (NCBI taxonomy): Bacteria > Bacillati > Actinomycetota > Actinomycetes > Mycobacteriales > Mycobacteriaceae > Mycobacterium > Mycobacterium sp. NGS45. The sequence continues at coordinate 135,843 of NZ_JCALDB010000006.1, forward strand.
GTAGCCGTCCTGTCCGGTCTGCTTGGTCTGCCGCATCGCGATGATCCCGAGGATCAAACCGACGATGGCCGGGAGCCCGCAGGCGAAACCGGCCAGCGAGGTGACCAGCGCGCCGATCGCCATGCCGTTGGTCCCCATCGGCACGCCCGGCCGGTACGGGTCGTAGGGATCCTGGTAGCCCGCGGCCGGGTAGCCCGGTGCCGGATAGCCGGGTGCCGGTGCCTGGTAGCCACCCGACGGCGGCTGGTAGCCGCCCGGTGCCGAGGACTGGTACGGGGTCGGTGGCGGTGGATAGCCGCCGGGCAGCGCCGAGCGCTCGCCGTAGCCCGGCGGGGTGGGCGAACCGGGCGAACCAAATCCGGACGGTTGGTCGTACGCCGGGTAGTCGACCGGGGTGAACGGGTCCGGCTGGGCGCCCGACTGGTCAGGTTCTCGGGGGTTCGTCATCACTCACCGCATCACATAGATGGTCCAGATCAGACCAATTATCAACGTCGCTGCGGCCGGCGGTACCGGCGGCTGTCGTAAAAGCGTAGTCGCCCCGGGGGCGCCGGAACGGTTCCCCGGTGCGGCGAACTCACCGCAACCCCGCCGTTCGCGGGTGTCGCCGGCCGGAAATGTCATGCTGATCGAACTAGCGTAGGTCCAGGTGGCTCCCGGGGTACGCACGATGCCGACGGGCCCGGGACCGCGCACCTGACCAGAAGCGCTGACGGAGTCGACCCGACAGAGGAGAATGACCAGCGATGACAAGTCCATTCCAACCCGGAGCCGCCGGCCCCACCGCGGCCGCAGCCGGTCGCGGGCCGATCGGGCTGCCGACGCCGCCCAAGGGCTGGCCGATCGCGTCTTACTCCACCTACGCCGAGGCCCAGCGCGCCGTCGACCACCTCTCCGACCAACAATTCCCGGTCCAGCAGGTCACCATCGTCGGCGTCGACCTGATGCAGGTGGAACGCGTCACCGGGCGGCTGACCTGGCCGCGGGTGCTCGGCGGCGGCATCCTGACCGGCGCCTGGCTCGGTGTGTTCATCGGCCTGGTGCTCGGTTTCTTCACGCCATCGCCGTGGGCCGCGCTGATCACCGGTGTGATCGCGGGCATCATCTTCGGACTGATCACCTCGGCCATCCCGTACGCGATGACGCGCGGTTCAAGGGATTTCAGTTCGACCATGCAACTGGTCGCCGGCCGCTACGACGTGCTGTGCGATCCGCAGAGCGCCGAGCAGGGCCGGGATTTGCTGGCGCGCTTGAGCATCTAGCCCGGCGCACGGCCGGTAGGTGCCGAAGATCGCGACGTGTTGCGCCGCACACTGCGCTACCTCTACGGTTCGCTGGAGAATCGCGTCGGGAGCGGAAGGCGGTAGGCAGCCGTTGGTCGCAGCAAGCGCACGTTCGGGCATGGTGTCCCGGGCACGTCGGTTCGGCGCGATGACACTTGCGGCGCTGACCGTTTCATCGACGGTCGCGTCGTGCGGTTCGGCCGAAGACGGACTGGTGGTGAGCTTTTACACCCCGGCCAGTGAAACCGCCACCTTCACCGCGGTGGCCAACCGGTGCAATCAGGAACTCGACGGCCGGTTCCGGATCGAACAGGTCAGTTTGCCCAAGAGCGCCGACGATCAGCGCTTGCAGCTGGCTCGCCGACTCACCGGCAACGACCGCACCCTGGACGTGATGGCGCTGGACGTGGTGTGGACCGCGGAGTTCGCCGAGGCCGGCTGGGCGCTGCCGCTCGCCGAGGATCCGGCCGGGCTGGCCGAGTCCGACGCGCGGGCGAACACGTTGCCCGGCCCACTGGAAACCGCCGAGTGGCAGGGCGAGTTGTATGCCGCACCGGTCACCACCAATACCCAGTTGCTCTGGTACCGGCCGGATCTGATGTCGGAGCCGCCGGCCACCTGGGATCAGATGGTGACCGAGGCGACCCGGCTGCACGCCGCGGGCAAGCCGAGCTGGATTGCCGTGCAGGCCAAGCAGTATGAGGGCCTGGTGGTGTGGTTCAACACGCTGTTGCAAAGTGCCGGTGGGCAGGTGCTGTCCGATGACGGGCAGTCGGTGACGCTGACCGACACCGAAGAACACCGCGCCGCAACCGTCAAGGCGCTGTCGATCATGAAGGCCGTCGCCACCGCGCCTGGCGCTGACCCTTCGATCACCCAGACCGACGAGGGCACGGCCCGGCTGGCCCTGGAACAGGGCAACGCCGCGCTCGAGGTGAACTGGCCGTTCGTGCTGCCGTCGATGCTGGAGAACGCGATCAAGGGCGGGGTGCAGTTCCTGCCGCTGGACCAGCGCGCCGAACTGCAGACCGCGATCAACGAGACCGGATCGTTCTCGCCGAGCGACGAACAGTTCGACATCGCCTACGCCGAAAGCCAGAAGGTGTTCGGTTTCGCGCCGTATCCGGCTGTGCGCGAAGGGGAGCCGGCGCGGGTCACGCTGGGCGGGTTGAACCTCGCCGTGGCCAAGACCACCCGGCACAAGGCCGAAGCCTTCGAGGCCGTGCGGTGCATCCGCAGCGCGGAGCACCAGCGGCTCACCTCGATCGAGGGTGGCCTGCCGGCAGTGCGGACCTCGCTGTACCAGGATCCGGAATTCCAGCGCAAGTACCCGCAGTACGCGATCATCGCCGAGCAGTTGACGAATGCCGCGGTGCGTCCGGCTACCCCGCTGTATCAGCAGGTGTCCACCATGATCTCGGCGACGCTGGCCCCGATCAGCGACATCGACCCCGAACGCACCGCCGATGAACTCGCCGAGCAGGTGCAGAAGGCCATCGACGGAAAGGGACTCATTCCGTGACCGTTGCGCCTGCAGTGCCGCCCACCCGGGCCCCGGAACCAGCGGCACGCTCGGATGATCGCAGTTCGCAACGGCGGCTGGCGTTCCTGCTGATCTCCCCGGCCGTGATCCTGATGCTCGCGGTCACCGCCTATCCGATCGGCTACGCGGTGTGGCTGAGCCTGTTGCGGTACAACCTGGCCCAGCCCGACGACATCGAGTTCGTCGGTCTGTCCAACTACGTCACGGTGCTCACCGACGGGTACTGGTGGACCGCGTTGGCCGTCACGTCGGGCGTCACCGTGGTGTCGGTGGCCATCGAATTCGTGCTCGGCATGGCGCTGGCGTTGGTGATGCACCGGACCATCTTCGGAAAGGGTTTGGTACGCACCGTGATTCTGATTCCGTACGGGATCGTCACGGTGGCCGCCGCCTACAGCTGGTACTACGCCTGGACGCCGGGCACCGGGTATCTGGCCAACCTGCTGCCCGACGGCAGCGCGCCGCTGACCCAGCAACTTCCGTCGCTCGCGGTGGTGGTGCTGGCCGAGGTGTGGAAGACGACGCCGTTCATGGCGCTGCTGCTGCTGGCCGGGCTGGCCCTGGTGCCCGACGACCTGCTCAAGGCCGCCCAGGTGGACGGCGCCGGGGCGTGGCGCCGGTTGACCAGGGTGATCCTGCCGATGATCAAGCCCGCGATCCTGGTGGCACTGCTGTTCCGCACGCTGGACGCATTCCGGATCTTCGACAACATCTACATCTTGACCGCGGGCGCCAACAGCACCGCATCGGTGTCGATCCTCGGTTACGACAACCTGTTCAAGGGATTTTCGATCGGATTGGGCTCGGCGATCAGCGTGTTGGTATTCCTGTGCGTGGCGATCATCGCGTTCATCTTCATCAAGTTGTTCGGGGCTGCGGCCCCCGGTGCCGAAGGTGAGGCCCGCTGATGGCCGCCAACGACGCCCGCCGGATCGGCGGTTGGGCGGTGATCAACACCGTGGTGGTGATCTACGCGTTGCTGCCGGTGCTGTGGATTCTGTCGTTGTCACTGAAGCCGACCTCGAGTGTCAAGGACGGCAAGCTGATTCCCGCCGAGGTCACCTTCGACAACTACAAGGCGATCTTCACCGGCGGCGCGTCCAACGTGTTCAACTCCGCGCTGCTCAACTCGATCGGCATCGGTGTGATCACCACCGTGATCGCGGTGACGATCGGCGGGATGGCCGCATATGCGGTGGCCCGGTTGGAGTTTCCCGGCAAGAAACTGTTGATCGGGATGGCGCTGCTGATCGCGATGTTCCCGCAGATCTCGTTGGTGACACCGCTGTTCAACCTGTGGCGCGGCATCGGGTTGTTCGACACCTGGCCCGGTTTGATCATCCCGTACATCACCTTCGCGTTGCCGCTGGCGATTTACACGCTTTCGGCGTTCTTCCGGGAGATCCCGTGGGATCTGGAGAAGGCCGCCAAGATGGACGGCGCCACCCCGGCGCAGGCGTTCCGCCGGGTGATCGCGCCACTGGCCGCGCCGGGCATCGTCACCGCGGCCATCCTGGTGTTCATCTTCGCCTGGAACGACCTGCTGCTGGCATTGTCGCTGACCGCCACCAAGGCTGCGATCACCGCGCCGGTGGCGATCGCGAACTTCACCGGCAGTTCACAATTCGAGGAACCGACCGGTTCGATCGCCGCGGGTGCGATGGTGATCACCGTTCCGATCGTGGTGTTCGTTCTCATCTTCCAACGGCGCATTGTCGCCGGCCTGACGTCTGGCGCGGTGAAAGGGTAGCGGGGTTATTCGATGGCCGAGATCGTGTTGGAGCACGTCACCAAGAGCTATTCCGATGGCGCCAACGGTGTCCGCGATGTGGTCAAGGACTTGTCGCTGACCATCGCCGACGGCGAGTTCGTCATCCTGGTCGGACCGTCCGGATGCGGAAAGTCCACCACGCTGAACATGATTGCCGGACTCGAGGACATCAGTTCCGGTGAGTTGCGCATCGATGGGCAGCGGGTCAACGAGCGCGCGCCCAAGGACCGCGACATCGCGATGGTGTTCCAGTCCTATGCGCTCTACCCGCACATGACGGTGCGGCAGAACATCGCGTTCCCGCTCACCCTGGCGAAGCTGAGCAAGGCCGACATCGCGGCCAAGGTCGAGGAGACCGCGCGGATCCTGGACCTGACCGAACTGCTCGATCGCAAACCGTCCCAGCTGTCCGGCGGGCAACGGCAACGGGTGGCGATGGGACGCGCGATCGTGCGCAAGCCCAAGGCCTTCCTGATGGACGAGCCGCTGAGCAACCTGGACGCCAAGCTGCGGGTGCAGATGCGCGGTGAGATCGCCCGGCTGCAACAGCGATTGGGCACCACCACGGTCTACGTCACGCACGACCAGACCGAGGCCATGACGCTGGGGGACCGGGTGGTGGTGTTGCGGGCCGGCGTCGCCCAGCAGATCGGCACCCCCGATGAGCTCTACAGCAGGCCGGCCAACCTGTTCGTGGCCGGTTTCATCGGTTCGCCGGCGATGAACTTCTTCCCGGCCGAGCTCACCGAGGTCGGCGTCCGGTTGCCGTTCGGTGAGGTGATGCTGCCGCCGGAGTCGCTGGAGACGGTGCGCGCGCACCCCACCCCGCGCAACGTCATCGTCGGTGCCCGGCCCGAACACTTCGACGACGCGGCCCTGATCGACGCCTACGCGCGGATCCGGGCGGTCACGTTCACCGTGCAGGCCGATCTGGTCGAGTCGTTGGGTGCGGACAAGTACGTCTACTTCGACATCGGCGGCGACGGCGCGCGCGCCGAGCAATTGGCCGAGTTGGCGATCGATTCCGGTGCCGGTGACACCGGCTACGTGGCCCGGGTGCCTGCCGAGTCGCAGGCCACCGCCGGCAGTCCGATCGAGTTGGCGTTCGACTCGGCGAAACTGCTGATCTTCGATGCCGATTCCGGTGTGAACCTGAGCATTCCGCCGACCCCGACGGCGTGACCGAAGTCCTGGCCGCGGTCCGCCGGCACCTGATCGACCACTTCGCACGCAAGGGTGTTGCGGCCGAACCCGATTCGGCCTCGGTTACCTTTCTGGGCGTGGAACCGATCGACGTGCTCAGGTTCGGGCCCGACTCCGACGGTGTGCTGCACTACGCGTCGCTGGGTGCTGCGCGGCATCCGATGTCGGAACCGACCGGCATGAATGTCGACCCGCTGCGCGGACCGCGGGCCGAGCTGATTCTCAGTCTGCGCCAGGGGGTTCCCACCCCCGGTATCGCACGCACCGTGGCGCTGCTGGCGGCCACTCCGTCGGTCGAAGGTTTGGTGTTGGTGCCCGACGCGCTGATCGACCTGGGTTCGGCGCTGTGGGCCGCGCAGCCGCGGCATGCGCCGATGTCGGCGGTGCTGCTGGGCGACAGTGACGTCGCCGAGCTGGTGTTGCCGGACCCGATGGAGCCGGTGCGGTTCTTGGCCGCAACCCCGATCTCGGCCAACGAGGCCGCCTGGGTGCGGCTCAAGGGCGCCGTCGAACTGCGGGCAACCTGGGCGCAGGACGGCACCGACGTGCTGGACCCGGCCCGGGTCTGACCCGGGCTGCACAGAGTGTGCAACCAGTGCACACGAAAAGGCCCATTGATGTACCCGCACTGCACAGAGTGTGCAACCAGTGCACACGAATCGGCGCATTGATGTACCCGGGCTGCACAGAGTGTGCAACCAGTGCACACGAAAAGGCCCATTCATGTACCCGCACTGCACAGAGTGCGCAACGGCGGCCCGCTCAGGCCCTCACAGCCAGTGGTTGTGCCGGAAGGTGCGGTACAGGAACGCACACACCACGAACATCACCAGCAGCACCGCCGGATAGCCCCAGGTTTCATCGAGTTCGGGCATGTGCTCGAAGTTCATGCCGTAGACGCCGGCGATCATGGTCGGCACCGCGGCGATCGCCACCCACGCCGAGATCTTGCGCATGTCGGTGTTCTGCTGCATGCCGACCTTGGCCAGCGCGGCCTGCACCAGCGAGGTCAGCATCTCGTCGTAGCTGGCGATCTGGTCGGCGGCGTGCGTCTGGTGGTCCAGAACGTCGCGCATGTAGCGCAGCACTTCCTTGGACAGCAGGTCCTTGTAGTCGGTATTGAGCCGGCCCAGCTCCACCGACAGCGGCGCCACCGCGCGCCGCAGTTCCACCACTTCGCGTTTGAGCAGATAGATCTGTTCGATATCGGTCCGGGCGCTTGTCGAGAAGGTGGCCTCCTCGATCGCATCGACGTCGACCTCCATCAACCGGGTGACGTCCAGGTAACTGTCCACCACGTGGTCGGCGATCGCGTGCATCACCGCGTACGGCCCCAGCTGCAGCTGCTTGTGTTCGTCTTCCATCTTCTTGCGCACGCCGGCCAGTCCGGTGTGCTCGCCGTGCCGGACGGTGACAACGAAGTCGGGGCCGACGAACACCATGATCTCGCCGGTCTCGACGATCTCCCGGGCCAATGCCACCGAGTCGTGCTCGATGTAGTTCACGGTCTTGAGCACCAAGAACAGCGTGGTGTCGTAGCGCTCCAGCTTGGGGCGTTGATGCGCGTGCACGGCGTCCTCGACTGCCAGCGGGTGCAGTCCGAACACCTCGGCCACGGCTTGCATCTGGTGATGGTCGGGTTCGTGCAACCCCACCCAGGTGAATGCCCGCTGGCCGGCCTGGCGCAACTCGGCGGCCTTGGCCGCGGCCGCCGAATGGGTGAAGCGCCCCGGCACCCGGGCGCCGTCGACGTAGATCGCGCAGTCCACCATGGCGCGTGCCACCGGCACGTGGATGTTGTCTGGATCCGGACCGGTCGACCGGACCCGGCTGCCCAGCAGCGCGGGCGGCAGCGCGCGAAACGACGGCATGACCCGGCCTCCCTCGACGAATTGCGAGTCAGGCCATGGTATCCACGTTGCTTCTCACCGCGGGGGAACCGGCTTCGGTGAGATTGTGGGGTGCAGTAACCTGACGCCGTGGCTGAATCCGTGAAAACCCCGCACCTGCAGATCGGCGACGAGGAGATCTTCGACGCCCATATCGGCGGCAAGTTGTCGGTTGAGCTGAAGGCACCGCTGGACACCCAGCGCGCCCTGTCGATCGCCTATACGCCCGGTGTGGCACAGGTTTCTCGGGCCATCGCCGCCGACGCCACCCTGGCCAAGCGCTACACCTGGGCCAACCGCCTGGTCGCCGTGGTCAGCGACGGCACCGCAGTGCTGGGTCTGGGCGACATCGGCCCGGCCGCGTCGCTGCCGGTGATGGAAGGTAAGAGCGCACTGTTCAAGGCGTTCGCCGGACTGGACTCGATCCCGATCGTGTTGGACACCAAGGACCCCGACGAGATCGTCGAAACCCTGATCCGGTTGCGGCCCACCTTCGGCGCGGTCAACCTCGAGGACATCTCCGCGCCGCGTTGCTTCGAGATCGAGCGCCGCGTGATCGAGGCCCTGGACTGCCCCGTCATGCACGACGATCAGCACGGCACCGCGATCGTGGTGCTGGCCGCACTGCTCGGCGCCAGCAAGGTTCTGGAGCGCGACATGGCCTCGCTGCGCGTGGTGGTCTCGGGCGCCGGTGCCGCCGGCGTGGCATGCACCAACATCCTTCTGGCCAGCGGAGTTTCGGACATCACCGTGCTGGACTCCAAGGGCATCGTGTCGACCGAGCGTGGCGACCTGAACTCCTTCAAGTCCGAACTCGCCGGACGCACCAACCCGGCCGGACGCACCGGCGGGGTGGCCGAGGCTCTGGACGGGGCCGACGTCTTCCTCGGTGTCTCGGCCGGCGTGGTGCCCGAAGAGCTGATCGCCACCATGGCGCCCAATGCCATCGTCTTCGCGCTGAGCAACCCGGATCCGGAGATCCACCCGGACATCGCGCACAAGTACGCCGCCGTGGTCGCGACCGGCCGCAGTGACTTCCCGAACCAGATCAACAACGTGCTGGCCTTCCCGGGCGTGTTTCGGGGCGCCTTGGACGCCGGGGCCCGACGCATCACCGAGAAGATGAAGGTGGCCGCGGCCGAGGCGATCCACGGTGTGGTCGGCGACGACCTGGACCGCGAGTACATCGTGCCCAGCCCGCTGGATCCGCGGGTCGGGCCCGCCGTGGCTGCCGCGGTGGCCGCCGCCGTCGACGAGGACTAGAGCCTGATCGCGTCGGCGCGTCTGCTGCTGGCCGGACTGCTGGTGGCACTGTTGGCCGGGTGCGGCGGCCAACAGTCTTTGCCGCCGTCGATGGCGGTGGGCGCAGCCGAATCCGACCCGGAATCGGTGCTGCTGGCCGAGCTGTACGCGGCCGCGCTGCGCTACTACGGCACACCCGCCCACGTCGAAATGCTCACCGACCCGCTGGCCGGCCTGGACTCGGGGCAGGTGGCCGTGCTGCCCGGCTTCACCGGTGCGCTGCTGAGCATCTTCGCGCCCGGCACCAGAGGGCGCACCGACGAGCAGGTGTACGAGGCGATGGTGGGCAGCTTGCCCGAGGGCGTGGCGGCCGGCGACTACACCAGCGCGGCCGAGGACAAGCCCGTCGTCGCGGTCACCCAGGCCACCGCGACGGCCTGGGGTGGTCAGCACCTGACCGACCTGGCGGTGCACTGCGCCCAGGTGCGTGCCGGAGCTGTGCGCGGTCGCACCGCGCCACCCTCGGTCGGCCGGTGCGCACCGACCGCGCTGCGCGAATTCCCGGACGATGCCTCGATGTTCGAGGCGTTGCGGGCCGGTGAGATCAACGCGGCCTGGACCACCACCACCGATCCCGCGGTGCCCGATGATCTGGTGCTGCTCACCGATTCCGAGCCGGCGCTACTGCGCGCACAGAACGTGGTGCCGCTGTACCGGCGCAACGAGCTCAGCGCCCGGCAGGTCCTTGCGGTCAACGAGATCGCCGGGGTCCTGGACAGCGCGTCGCTCGAGGAGATGCGGGCCGCCGTGCGCGACGGCGCCGACCCGGCCGCCGTCGCGCAGGCCTGGCTGGCCGAGAATCCGTTGGGTCGCTGAACGCGCGCGTCAGTGCGTGTTGGGCATGGCCTTGGCGGCCACCTTGGAGATCAGATCCTGGTAGAACGATCCGGTGATGCGCACGATCACGTCGAGGATCTTGGCGTCGGCGCCGACGAGCACCCGGGCCTTCTTCTTGCGCACCGCCTCCAGGATGATCTTGGCCGCGCGCTCCGGGGTGGTGCGGGCCAGCTTCTTGTCGAACTCGGCTGCGAGCTCTTTCGCATCGAGACCGTCGACCGCGGTGGCGTTGCGCGCGATCGCGGTCTTGATTCCGCCCGGGTGCACCGCGGTCACCGCGACCGGCTTGTGACCGGTGACCATCTCCTGGCGCAGCGCCTCGGTGAAGCCGCGCACCGCGAACTTGGCTGCGTTGTAGGCCGACTGACCGGGCACCGCGAAGATGCCGAACAGGCTGGACACGTTGACCACGTGTCCGTCACCGGAGGCGATCAGGTGCGGCAGGAACGCCTTGGTGCCGTTGACCACGCCCCAGAAGTCGACGTCCATCACGCGTTCGATGTCCTTGAACGGCATCACCTCGACGTCACCGGTGTGCGCGATGCCGGCGTTGTTGTAGATCTGGTGCACCACGCCGTAGTGCTCGGCCACCGCGTCGGCGTAGAGCAGGAACGCTTCGCGTTCGGTCACGTCGAGCCGATCGGCTTTCACCGGCGCACCGATGGCACGCAGTTCGGCCTCGGTCTTGGCCAGGCCCTCGGTGTCGACGTCGCTGATCGCCAGTTTGGCCCCGGAGCGCCCGAGTTCGATGGCCAACGCCTGACCGATGCCCGAACCCGCCCCGGTGATGACACAGACTTTTCCGGCGAAGCCGTCCATACTCGATACTCCTTGTTCGTCGACTGTTTCGACCTTAACCGGTACCGGCGGTACCGGTTGGAGGCGGGTGCAGCTGGGGTCTCGCCGTTCGATTGGGTAACGGCAGGCCCGGGGAATACGATGCCCTCATCATGAAGTGCACTCGAATCGCCGCTGCATCACTGGCCGTCTCCACCGGATTGCTGGGGGCTGCGCTGACCGTGGCCGGCCCGGCGCAGGCCGACGCCGAGACCGACACCTTCGTATCGGTGCTGAACGACAACGGCATCACCGGCCTGGATCCGGCGGTGGCCGCCGACGTCGGGCAGCGGGTCTGCCCGATGCTCGCCGAACCGGGCCAGCGGATGGCTGATGTGGCCGGCGAGGTGTCCAACTCGATCGGCCGCCCGCTCGGACCGGCGACCATGTTCACCGGCCTGGCCATCACGGTGTTCTGCCCCGGGGCGGTAGCCAAGCTGGCCAGTGGTGATTCGCCGATCCCGCTGGACGTGCTCAACGCGTTCCTCTAGATCACCGACAGCTAGATCGCCAACGCGGAAAGCCACTTCTGCACACCCCGAGTCGGCCTTCGTGCAGAAGTGGCTTTCGGCGTTATCTGGCGACGTTATTGGGCAAATGCCTCGTCGAGGATCTCTTGCTGTTCGACCGCGTGCACCTTCGACGAGCCCGACGACGGCGCCGACATGGCGCGCCGTGAGATCCGCTTGATACCGGTCAGCTTGTCCGGCAGCAGCTCGGGCAGCGAAAGACCGAACGTCGGCCAGGCACCCTGGTTGGCCGGCTCCTCCTGCACCCAGAAGAACTCCGAGGCATTCGGGTAGCGCTCCAGCGTGGCGGGTAACCGCCGGCTGGGCAGCGGATAGAGCTGCTCGACCCGCACGATCCCGACGTCGTCGCGCTTGTCCTTGGCCTTGCGCGCCACCAGGTCGTAGTACAGCTTGCCGCTGCACAGCAGGATCCGGGTGACCTTGTCGCGGTCGCCCACACCGTCCTCGTAGGTGGGTTCTTCCAGCACCGAACGGAACTTGGCTTCGGTGAAGTCCCGGATCTCGCTGACCGCGGCCTTGTTGCGCAGCATCGACTTGGGCGTGAACACGATCAGCGGTCGGTGGATGCCGTCGAGCGCATGTCGGCGCAGCAGGTGGAAGTAGTTGGCCGGGGTGGACGGCTGAGCCACCGTCATCGACCCTTCCGCGCACAGCTGCAGGAACCGCTCGATCCGGCCCGAGGTGTGGTCCGGTCCCTGGCCTTCGTGGCCGTGCGGCAACAGCAGCACCACATCGGAGGTCTGGCCCCACTTGGCCTCGCCCGAGCTGACGAACTCGTCGATCACCGACTGCGCGCCGTTGACGAAGTCGCCGAACTGGGCCTCCCACAGCACCAGCGCGTCGGGATTGCCGACGGCGTAGCCGTACTCGAACCCGACCGCGGCGAACTCGGACAGCGCCGAGTCGTAGATCAAGAACTTGCCGCCGGTGGGGGTGCCGTCCTCGTTGGTGGCCAGCAGCGACAGCGGGGTGAACTCCTCGGCGTTCTTGCGGTCGATCAGCACCGCGTGCCGCTGGGTGAACGTGCCGCGCCGGCTGTCCTGCCCGGACATCCGGATCAGCTTGCCTTCGGCGACCAGCGAACCCAGCGCCAGCAACTCGGCGAACGCCCAGTCCACCTTGCCTTCGTAGGCCATTTCGCGACGCTTCTCCAGCACCGGCTTGACCCGCGGGTGCACCGTGAAACCGTCCGGCAGCGCCAGGTGCGCGTCGCCGATCCGGGCCAGCATCGACTTGTCCACGCCGGTCATCAGACCGCGGCGGATGACCTGCTCGGACTCGACCGATTCACTCGGTTCCGGGGTGAACCGCTCCAGGTCGCGGACCTCGTTGAACACCCGCTCCAGCTGGCCCTGGTAGTCGCGCAGCGCGTCCTCGGCCTCCTTCATCGAGATGTCGCCGCGACCGATCAGCGCTTCGGTGTAGCTCTTGCGCACACCGCGCTTGCGGTCGATCACGTCGTACATCTCCGGCTGCGTCATCGACGGGTCGTCACCCTCGTTGTGCCCGCGCCGGCGGTAGCACAGCATGTCGATGACGACGTCCTTCTTGAACTCCTGTCGGAAGTCGGCGGCCAGTCGGGCCACCCAGACGCACGCCTCCGGGTCGTCGCCGTTGACGTGGAAGATGGGCGCGCCGATCATCTTGGCGACGTCGGTGCAGTACTCGCTGGACCGGGAGTGCTCCGGTGAGGTGGTGAAGCCGACCTGGTTGTTGACGATCATGTGGATCGTGCCGCCGACTCGGTAGCCGCGCAGCAGCGCCAGGTTCAGCGTCTCGGCCACCACGCCCTGCCCGGCGAACGCCGCATCGCCGTGCAGCATCAACGGCACCACCGAGTAGGCCTTCTCGTCGTCGTGGTCGTCGGCGCCGCGGTTCAGCAGATCCTGCTTGGCCCGCACCAGACCTTCGAGCACCGGGTCGACGGCCTCGAGGTGGCTGGGGTTCGCGGTCAGCGACACCTCGATGTCGTTGTCGCCGAACATCTGGATGTAGGTGCCCGAGGCGCCCAGGTGGTACTTGACGTCACCGGAGCCGTGCGCCTGCGACGGGTTCAGGTTGCCCTCGAACTCGGTGAAGATCTGCGCGTAGGGCTTGCCGACGATGTTGGCCAGCACGTTGAGCCGGCCGCGGTGCGGCATGCCGATGACCACCTCGTCGAGGCCGTGCTCGGCGCACTGGTCGATCGCAGCGTCCATCATCGGAATGATGGTTTCCGCGCCTTCCAACGAAAAGCGTTTCTGCCCGACATATTTGGTCTGCAGGAAGGTTTCGAACGCCTCGGCGGCGTTGAGCCGGCTCAGGATGTACTTCTGCTGAGCGACGGTCGGTTTGTCCTGCTTGACCTCGATGCGTTCTTGCAGCCAGCGTTGCTGCTCGGGCTCGAGGATATGGGTGTACTCCACCCCGATGTGCCGACAGTAGGCGTCCCGCAGCACCGAGAGCACATCGCGCAGCTTCTTGTACTGCTTGCCGGCGAAGCCGTCGACCTTGAACTCGCGGTCCAGGTCCCACAGCGTCAGGCCGTGGGTGAGCACGTCGAGGTCGGGGTGGCTGCGGAACCGGGAGCTGTCCAGCCGCAGCGGATCGATGTCGGCCATCAGGTGCCCGCGGTTGCGGTAGGCCGCGATCAGCTCGATCACCCGGGCGTTCTTGTCGGCGATCGAATCCGGGTTGTCGGTGCGCCAGCGCACCGGCTCGTAGGGGATGCCGAGCTCACGGAAGATGTCGTCGTAGAAGTCGTCGTCGAGCAGCAGGTGATGGATGGTGCGCAGGAAGTCACCGGACTCCGCACCCTGGATGACGCGGTGGTCGTAGGTCGAGGTCAGCGTGATCAGCTTGCCGATACCGAGTTCGGCGATCCGTTCCTCGCTGGCGCCCTGGAACTCGGCCGGGTACTCCATGGCACCGACGCCGACGATCGTCCCCTGGCCGGCCATCAGGCGCGGCACCGAGTGCACCGTGCCGATGGTGCCCGGGTTGGTCAGCGAAATCGTGGTGCCGCTGAAGTCGCCAGCGGTCAGCTTGCCGTCCCGGGCCCGCCGCACGATGTCCTCGTAGGCCGCGATGAACTGGCCGAAACCCATGGTTTCGCACCGCTTGATGGCCGCCACCACCAGCGAGCGCTTGCCGTCCTTGCCCTGCAGGTCGATCGCCAGGCCCAGGTTGGTGTGCGCCGGGGTGACGACGTTCGGCTTGCCGTCGATCTCGGCGAAGTGCCGGTTCATGTTCGGGAAGCTCTTGACCGCCTGCACGACCGCGTAACCGAGCAGGTGGGTGAAGCTGATCTTGCCGCCGCGGGTCCGCTTGAGGTGGTTGTTGACCACGACGCGGTTGTCGATCATCACCTTGGCCGGGATGGCTCGCACGCTGGTGGCCGTCGGCACCTCCAGCGAGGTGTTCATGTTCTTGACGACGGCGGCTGCCGCACCGCGCAGCACCTGGCTTTCGTCTTCTGGAGCTTCGGCGTCGGCGGCCGGCTTGGCGGCCTTCTTTTCCGTCTTGTCCGTGCCCGCCGGTTTGCTCGGCGCAGCAGGCTTGCTGGGCTTGGCGGGGGCCTTCGGGGTCGCGGTCTTGGCCTTGGCCTTGCCCGCAGCCGGCTCGGCCTTGGTGGCCGCGGGCGTGTCGGGCTTGGCCTCCGGTTTGGGCTGGGCGGGCGCTGCGGGCTGAGCCGGGGCAGACGCGGTGGTGGTCGGCTGGCCGTTGCCGGCCGAGTCCGTGCCGATCGGCTCGGGGTTGTAGTCAACCAGGAACTCGTGCCAACTGGGGTCTACCGATGAGGGATCATCGCGGAACTTGCGATACATCTCCTCGACCAGCCATTCATTCTGCCCGAATGGTGAACTCGTACTGCTCACAGCAGTTACTCGCCTCGATTCAATCTCGTTCGCTTGCTGGCAGGCGCGGCGCTGTGCCTGCCATCTACCCGTTGAGCGCGCCCGGGTAACACCGTTGCAGACCCGATTGCGCTCACGTGTGTTTCCACCGCATCAAGGCTATCGCGACAAACCTGCCGGGGAGCAGGTAAGAGGGCTGAAGCGGAAATTCGTCACAGCGGAGTCCGGCCGGACTCAGGCGCCCTCGGCGTCGATGACGTCGGGCAGCACATGCAGCCCGACCGTCCAACGGTCCGGCGCCGGCCCGAACGCCAACCGTGCGTTGTTGACGATCTTGCGGCCCATCAGCCGGTTGCCGACCGCGCCGATCAGGGCGCCCAGGCCGACCGGCAGCAACTTGCCGACGATCAGCGCGCTGCGCTTGACCGCGAATTTCTTGACGAAGAACTTCATCAGCTTGGTGTTGAGCTGACCCAGCGCGGGTAGCGGCACGGTGGCGGTGCCGTCGGCCAGCCAGGCGCCCGACGTGCGGCCCCGGCCCAGCATCTGCGAGACGACCCGCTGGCCGTCCTCGCCGGCCAGCGTGCCCAGCACCACCGCGCGCCGCCGTTCCCGGTCGTGCGTGTTGATGCCGTACACCTCGGCCACCGCCAAGATGAACAGCGCGGTGGTCTCCAGGAACAGTGCCGTCTCGCCGGCGATCAACGACAACGCGATCAACGTGCCGACGCCGGGTACCAGCGCCGCCGCGCCGACCGCGGCACCACCGGCCATCACCGCGGCCAGGTAGTGCTTCTCGAGTTTGGTGACGATCTGGGCCGGCGTGGCGTCCGGGTACTTCTCCCGCATCCGCGCCACATAGCCGCGGATCGCGGGCGCCTGCACCCGGGTTCCGCTCTCGATGACGCGGGTCAGGATGTGCGCGGCGGCACCGGGGTCGTCGTCGATCTGGGCCGGCAGTTGCTGCGCAGCTTCCTTCTTCTTCCGCCCGAACATTCGTGTCGCCTCCCTGGAGAACCGCCCTGCCATCAGGCTAGCTTCTCGTCAACGGCCGGCCGTGCCTTTGTCGTGCCCGAGGGTGAGCGTCATCACGGTCTTTCAGTTGTGGGAAGAAACCGGGCCGCCAGTACGCTGGCCGAAATCATGGCCGTGCAGCAGAAGGCGCCCACCCGGGTGCGGATGATCCTGGTGCTCGGCGCGTTGGTGGCCCTGGGTCCGCTGACCATCGACATGTACCTGCCCGCACTGCCGCGGATCGCCGAAGAGTTGGCGGTGACGGCGTCGGTGGCGCAGTTGACCTTGACCGGGACGCTGGCCGGTTTGGCGCTCGGGCAGCTCATCGTCGGCCCGCTGTCGGACTCGCTCGGACGGCGCCGGCCGCTGCTGGTCGGGATTGTCGTGCACATGGTCGCCTCACTGCTGTGCGTGGCGGCGCCGAACATCACGGTGCTCGGGCTGGCCCGCGGTCTGCAGGGGATGGGGGCCGCCGCGGCCGCGGTGGTCGCTGTGGCGGTGGTCGGCGACCTGTTCGCCGAGTCCGAGGCCGCCACCGTGATGTCTCGTCTGGTGTTGGTGCTCGGCGTGGCTCCGGTGCTGGCGCCCTCGTTGGGTGCGGTCGTGCTGCTGCGGGGTTCCTGGCACCTGGTGTTCGGTGCGTTGGTGGTGGCGGCCGGTCTGCTGTTGATCATGGCGGCGCTGGCACTACCCGAGACGCTGCCGGTCGAGCATCGGCGGCCGCTGCAGGCCCGCTCGATCGTGCGCACCTACGGCGAACTGCTGCGCGACGTCCGATTCGTGGTGTTGGTCGCGGTGGCGGCGTTGAGCATGGCCGGGCTGTTCTCCTACATCGCCGGCGCGTCGTTCGTGCTGCAGGGCCGGTACGGCCTGGACCAGCAGACGTTCGCCGTGGTGTTCGGGGCCGGCGCGATCGCGCTGATCGCGGCCACCCAATTCAACGTGGTCCTGCTGCGCCGGTTCACACCGCAGCGCATCATGTGGGGCGCGCTGGCGGTGGCAGCGGTATTGGCCGTGCTGTTCGTGGTGTTGGCGGTGACGCACACCGGCGGACTGTTCGGCTTCCTGATCCCGGTGTGGGCGGTGCTGGCGGCGATGGGTTTCGTGATGCCGAACGCGCCGGCCGTCGCGCTGACCCGCCATCCGGACGCCGCCGGGACTGCGGCGGCTGTGCTCGGGGCTTCGCAGTTCGCGTTGGGTGCGTTGATCGCGCCGCTGGTCGGGGTGCTCGGCAACGACGAGCGGTCGCTGGCGTTCGTGATGGCGATCAGCGTGCTGGTGGCGCTGGCGCTGCTCTCGGCGGTGCGTCGCGACACCGGCAGCGAAGTCGACGACGACGAACTCGCCGGCGTCGTCGAATCCGGCGCTGACGTCGTCGTCGAATCCGGCTAAGCCACGGGCGGTTCGAACGGCGCCGCGGTCTTCCGTATCGTCGGCGGAGACCGTCGCACGGTTCGGTCGTGGGCCGTCGGCAGCCGGCGCGCAGTGGAGTCGCGCGCGGCGAAGTGGGACGATGCCTGAGGACTCCGGTCGGTGCGGACCGCGAATCGCACGATCGGCTTGCGCCGGACCTCCGACGGCCGGAAGCAGCGTCGAGGTCGAGAAGCCCGGAACGAGGTGGCAGATGACTGCGCCAAGCACGCGCGCGTCGGCGGATCGGTCGAGGACCGACGCCGAGGCCCCAGCGGGGATCAACCCCTGGCACGCGCTGTGGGCGATGCTCGTCGGCTTCTTCATGATCCTGGTCGACTCGACGATCGTCGCGGTGGTCAACCCGGAGCTGACCACGGCGCTGCAGGCCGATATCCCGATGGTCATCTGGGTCACCAGCGCCTATCTGCTGGCGTACGCGGTTCCGCTGCTGTTCGCGGGCCGGCTGGGTGATCAGTACGGGCCCAAGCGGCTCTACCTGATCGGCCTGGCGGTGTTCACCGCGGCTTCATTGTGGTGCGGCCTGTCCGGGACCATCGAGATGCTGATCGCAGCCCGCGTGGTGCAGGGCTTGGGTGCGGCGCTGCTCACGCCGCAGACGTTGACCATGATCACCCGGATCTTCCCGGCCGAGCGGCGCGGTGTGGCGATGAGCCTGTGGGGCGCCACGGCCGGCGTCGCCACGCTGGTCGGTCCATTGGCCGGCGGTGTGCTGGTGGATGCGTTGAGCTGGGAGTGGATCTTCTTCATCAACGTCCCGATCGGCGTGATCGGATTGCTGCTCGGTGCGCGGCTGATTCCGGCGCTGCCGACGCACCGGCACCAGTTCGACGTGCTGGGCGTGCTGCTCTCCGGCGTCGGCATGTTCTTGATCGTGTTCGGTCTGCAGGAGGGCCAGCAGCACGAATGGGCACCGTGGATCTGGGGCGTCATCGTCACCGGTATCGGGGTGATGGCCCTGTTCGTGGTCTGGCAGTCGGTCAACCGGAATGAGCCGCTGGTGCCGCTGCGCATCTTCGCCGACCGCGACTTCTCGGTGTCGACCATCGGTGTGGCGGTGATCGGCTTCGCGGTGACCGCGATGATCCTGCTGGTGATGTTCTACGCGCAATGGGTGTGTGGATTCAGCCCCACCCGAGCCGCGTTGCTGATGGCGCCGATGGCCTTGGTCAGCGGGCTGTTGGCGCCGGCCGTGGGCGTGCTGGTGGATCGCGCCCACCCGACCCCGGTGATCGGCTTCGGCTTCGCGGCACTGGCCGCCGGGATGACCTGGATGGCGATGAACATGACCGCCGCCACGCCGATCTGGCGGCTGGTGCTGGGCTTCGTGGTGATGGGCGTGGGGATGGCGTTCATCTGGTCACCGCTGGCCGCCACCGCGACGCGCAAGCTGGATCCCCAACTCGCCGGCGCCGGTTCCGGGGTCTACAACGCCACCCGGCAGGTGGGCTCGGTGCTGGGCAGCGCAGGCATCGCGGCGTACATGTCGGCGCGGATCAGCGCGGAGTTACCCGGTTCGGTGGATCCGGTCGCGTTGGCCGACGGGGCGGCCGCGCTGCCGGAATGGCTGCGCGAACCGTTCGCGGCCGCCATGGGGCAGTCGATGTTGTTGCCCGCGTTCGTCTGCCTGTTCGGGGTGGCGGCCGCGCTGTGCCTGGCCGGTGTGCTGGCCAGCGTCAATCAGTCGGCCGCCAAGCCGCGGGAACCGGTGCCCGCTGAAGATGTCTACGAGGCCAGCACCGAGATCATCCCGATCGTCGGACGGGACGATCTCGACCCAGATGATCAGGGTGGTTCGGCCTACCTTGCCGACTACGCCGGTGGTGACCGAGCGGGCGGTGAGTATGGCGGTGACCGCTACGGCGTCGATGACTACGGCGTGGATGACTATGCCGTGGATGACTATGGCGACGGTGACTACGGCGAGCGTGATTACCAGGGCGACCCGCGGTTCGCCGACGGGTACTACTCGGCCGATGATTTTGCGTCCGACGACTTCACGCCGGATCGCTTCACGCCCGACGGCCCCGTGCCGGATGAGTTTGCACCGGACGGCTTTTCCGACGCCGGGCGTCCCGCCTTCCTGTTTGCCAACCCCGTTGGGCACGAGGGTCTTTCGTTGCAGCAGTCGGACGGCGAGGAACTGTTCGGCGGCGATCTGGACGACGACTGGATCGAGGACGACGACGAATACGTCGAGTTCACCGTTGCACGGGACGCGCATGCGCAGAGCGCGCACCGCTCCGGGGATGTCGATGAGCACCAGCCCCATGACGATGAGTACCACCCCCATGACGATGAGTACCAGCAGCCCTACTTCGATCGCCGCGGCGGCGGGTACCCCGACGACCCGGGCTACGAGCCCTTCGATGTCGCCGACGACGACTACCTCGACGCTGCTCCGCGCGACGATGGTTTCCCCGCCGACGACGCCGACACCGAGCCGCTGGCCGTCCGAGTGCCTTGGCCGCTGACTCCGCCCGACACCCGCCGGCACGTATCGGTGGCCGATTGGCAAGCACTGGTGGTCGACCGGCCACCGCTGGATCCCGAAGAACGGCAGGCAGCCCAATCGATCGGGCACGCGCACAACGGCTTTCACGTACCCAACGGTGAGAAGCTGCAGCCCACGCCGCCGCCGCGTCGCGATCCGGAACGCACCGCCCAGTACTACGCCGACGCGTTCCGGCAGCTCTCGGAGAACATCGACAGCCTTTCGGATTCGTTCGCCGACTCCCTGGGCACGTCCTGGGATGCATTCAGCAAGCCGACCACCCAGGGATCATCGCGACACCGGCTACCCGACGACGACCAGTTGCTCGACGACAAGTTCCCCGAGGACCAATTCCCCGAACTCCCCAGCGACGGCGAACAGCTCCCCGGCGCAACCGACGTCGCCGAACCGCCACCTGCGCAGCACCGTCGGCCGCGGCACTACCGCGACGACCCCGACGACACACCAAGCTACGGACGGCATTCCCGCCCCTGAACCGATCCCGCGTCGAGTTCGCTCTGCCGTCTCCGTCCCGCTCTACCGGCCCGCAGAGCGGGTAAGTGGCGGAAGAGCGACGAAGTGGTGCGACGGCGGGAGACGACTACCTGTCGACGCCCAGCGCAGCGAGCAGCGCCTCGCGGTGCGCGACGAATTCCGGGTTGCGGTAACTGCGATCCGCGGTGTCCTGGAAGTCCAGCCGGCGGTCGGCGACGAAGTCACCGTCGTCGAGCACCAATACTCGGTCGGCCAGCGTGACCGCCTCGTCGACGTCGTGGGTGACCAGCAGCACGCCGGGCCGGTACTTGGCGCACAGTTGCTCGAGCAACGCGTGCATCCGGATCCGGGTCAGCGCGTCCAGGGCGCCGAACGGTTCGTCGGCCAGCAGCAGGGCCGGATGCCGCACCAACGAGCGCGCCAGCGCCACCCGCTGCTGCTCACCACCGGAAAGCGCGTAGGGCCAAGCCTTTTCCCGGCCGGCCAGACCGACATCGGCCAGCACCGTGGCACCGTGGCGGCGCGCCTCGGCGCCGGACAACCCGAGCGTGACATTGTCGAGCACGCGTGCCCACGGCAACAGTCGCGAATCCTGGAACACCACCGACAGATTCGGCGTGACGTAGAGGTCGCCGACCCCGTCCACCCCGTGGTCCAACCCGGCCAGTGCACGCAGCAGGGTGCTCTTGCCGGAGCCGCTGCGGCCCAGCAATGCGACGAACTCGCCGCGCCGAATGGTCAGGTTCACCCGGTCCAGTACCGCGCGGCCGCCGAAGCTGCGGGTCAGATCTCGCACCACAGCAACCGGCTCACCGTGCCCGCGGCCAGGTCCCGGCTCGGTCTGGCCCGGGTCGGTCTGTCCGGGCTCGAGGCGGTTCAGTTGCCCAGTGCCCGTCGCCATGACAGCGACCTCCGTTCGATCGCGCGTACCACGTAGTCACCGGTCAGGCCGAACACCGCGTAGACCAACAAGCCCACCACCACGATGTCCAGCTGGCCGTACAGCCGCGCCTGGGTCATCAGGAAGCCGATGCCGCTGGTCGCGTTGACCTGCTCGACCACCACCAGCGCGGTCCACGACATCGTCACGGCCAGCCGCAATCCGGTGAAGAAGCCGGGCAGTGCACCGGGCAGGGCCACCTTGCGGATGAACTGGGCCCGGGACAGGCCGACGGTTTCGGCCAACTCGACGTGCCGCAGGTCGACACCCTTGAGCTGTGCGGTGGTGTTGATGTACACCGGGATCAACACGCTGGTCGCGATGATGATGATCTTCATGGTGTCGCCGATGCCGAACCAGATGATGGCCAGCGGGATGATCGCCAGCGTCGGCACCGCGCGCTTGACCTGGATCGGTCCGTCCACGATGGACTCACCGATCCGGCTCAGACCCGAGATCAAGGCCAGCACCAAACCGAGTGTGACGCCGATGGCCAGCGAGGTGTACGCCAGCTTGAGGGAGGCCAGGATGTTGCTGGTGAGTCGGCCGTCGGCCCACATCTCGGAGGCGGTCCTGGCGATGTCGAACGGGTGCGGCAAGGTGTCCGGATCCAGGATCCCGGCCTGCGAGGTGGCGAACCACAGCGCCAGCAGCAGCAGCGGTCCGATCGCCAACGACGCCGGCAGCGCCCGGCCCGGACCCAGCCGCTTGCCGCGCCGGGTACCGGAGCGGTGCACCAGTCCGGGGTAGTCCGGCGCCGCCTCCGTGGTCGCCGGCTGGGTGGCCGGATCGGTTCGGGGCTCCCGGGTTTGGATGCTGGTCACGGCTGTGCCTGGGCGGTCGGGCTCTGCGCGGTCAGATCGGCGAACCGGAAGTCGAAGGCGTCCTCGGCGCGCAGTTCTTTACCCGGGAAGACCCCGGCGGCCTGCAACAGGTCGATGGTCTCCTGTTGGGTGGCCACCACTTCGTCGGTGAAGCCGGGCACCGAGCTGAAACCGTCCGCCTCGGCGATCGCGCGGGCGTCCTCCGGGCTGACCTTCTGATCCTCGATCAGATACTTCTCGATCCAGACGTCCTTGTTCTCGTTGAGCCACTGCTCGGCCCGATACCACGCGACGATGAACTCCCGGATGGCCGCGGCCTGGCCGGCATCGGAGAGCGCCTCGTTGCTGGCGTAGACGTACATCAGACCCGGGTAGGCGCCCGGCGCGTTCGGCAACGCGATCGCGCCCTCGTCCTCGGTGGAGGCCAGGTAGCGGGCCCGGTCCGGTTGTTTTAGCACCGCGGCCTGAATCTGGTCGGAGCGCAGACCGTCGGCGAACTCGGCCAGACCCAGGTTGACCGGTTGCACATCGGAGATGTTCAGGCCGGCTGCGGCGAGGTTGCGCAGCACCACGGCGTGCTGCGCGGTGCCTTCGTTGATGCCGATCTTCTTGCCCTTCAGATCGGCCAGGGTCTGGATCCCGGAGCCGGGGGAGGTGGCCAACTGCATGGCGGTGCCGTCCTGGCGCACCCCGCCGACGATCGGCACCCCGGCGTCGGAATACTGCGCCAGGATCGGCGGCACGTCGCCGACCCGGCCGAGTTGGGCGTTGCCGGACCGGATTGCTTCCAGCCGCAGCGGGCCGCTGCTGAAGTTGGCGTAGCTGACCTCAGAGCTCAGCCGGTCCTGTTCACCGGACAGCGCGAACAGTGTCTTCATCCGGTTGGCGTCGTCGGCGACCACCAGCTTGATGCCTTCGGGCACTGCGACCGGCACCGGGTCGGTGGCGGCCAGGCGTGGCCCCGCGGGTTGCTCGGATTCGGTTGAGCTGCAACCGATCAACGTGGCGGCGACGATCGTCGCAGCCAAGGCCAGTCGGGTCAACGCAATGCTGCGCATGGGTACTCCCTGAGTTCGGTCGTCTGGGGTGTCAGCTGGCCGCCGCGACCGCGGCGCGCGCGTCGAACTGGCTGGCCGGGCGGTCGAGGCCGAGGTGCTCGCGCAGCGTGCAGCCGGTGTACTCGGTGCGGAACAGCCCGCGACGGCGCAGTTCCGGCACGACGTGGTCGACGAACGCGGTCAACGACGACGGCAGCGCCGGCGGAATCAAGTTGAAGCCGTCGGCCGCTCCGGAGTTGAACCATTCCTCGATGGTGTCGGCGACCTGCTCTGGGGTGCCGGCGAAGACCCGGTGACCGCGGCCGCCGGAGAGCCGCAGCAGTAGTTCCCGCACGGTCAGGTTCTCGGTCAGTGCCAGCCGCTGGACCAGCGCGAAGCGGCTCTTGATCAGCGCGTCGCGCGGGGCCTCCTCCGGCAGTCGCAGCGGCCCGTCCAGATCGTCGTGGGTGAGCTGATAACCGACGATCGCACTCAACTGGTCCAGGCCGTAATCCGGCACCGTGAGTTCTTCGAGTTGGGCCTGCAGTCGCTTGGCCTCCTCCTCGGTACCGCCGATGATCGTCGACAGGCCCGGCAGGATCAGCACCTGATCCGGGTTGCGGCCGTATTTACGCACCCGGGCCTTGACGTCGGAGTAGAACTCGCGGCCTTCTTCCAGGGTGGGCTGCGCGGTGAAGATGCCTTCGGCGTAGCGGGCGGCCAGTTCCTTGCCCGGCTCCGACGAGCCGGCCTGGAACAGCACCGGCCGGCCCTGCGGGGAGCGTGGCACCTCCAACGGCCCGGCCACCGAAAAGTGTTCCCCGACATGGTTGATCGCGTGGATCGTGTCCGGGTCGACGAACCGTGGCGCTGCCTTGTCGCCGACGATCGCATCGTCTTGCCAGCTGTCCCACAGCGCCAGTGTGACTTCGAGGAACTCCTCGGCGCGCCGATAGCGGTACTCCGGATCGGGGTGCTCGATCTGACCGAAGTTGGCGGCGGCCGTCGCGTTGGCCGTGGTGACCACGTTCCAACCGGCCCGGCCCTTGCTGACGTGGTCCAACGTGCCGAACCGCCGGGCCAGACCGTAGGGGTCGTTGTAGGTGGTCGACGCGGTGGCGATCAGACCGATGTGCGATGTGGCTCCGGACAGCGCGGTGACCAGGGTCACCGGGTCCAGCGCATCGAACGGACGAAACTCGGTCTTGCCCTTCAGAACCGGGTGATCGGCGAAGAAGATGGCGTCCAGGGTGCCGCGCTCGGCGATTCGGGCCAACTCGGCGTAGTGATCGATGTCGGTGATCGCAAAGACGTCGGTCTCGGGCAGCCGCCACGCCGCCTCGTGCTGCCCGATGTTGCGCAGGAAGGCATTCAGATGCAGCTGTCGGGTGGCCGATGCCATGACGAAGGGCTCCTTGGGGATAGGCGTGCGGGGGCTGGCTCATTCCATCCGCCGGCCGACGCCCTGACCACCTTTAGGATCAGCGAAATTTCAGGGGTTACCGGGCGAGAATGCCAGGAACGCGCCGAGTTCGACCAGCCCGTCCGGGGTACCCGGCAGATAGTCGGTCAGCGCAGGTGAGCGCACCACCACCGCCAGGTACTGGGCTCGGCTGATCGCTACGTTGAGACGATTGCGGTTGAGCAGGAACGGCATCCCGCGCGGCACCGCCTCGACCGAGGAGGCCGTCATCGATACGAACACCACGGCCGCCTGCCGGCCCTGCAGCTTGTCGACGGTGCCGACCAGCACCTCGCCCAGACCGGCCGCACCGAGGGTCGCGCGCAACGTGAGCACCTGGGCGTTGTACGGCGCGACCACCAGGATGTCGGCCGCCCGCAACGGCCGGGTGCCGTGCTCGGTGCTCCAGGTGGTCCCCAACAACCGTTGGATCTCGGCGACGATGGCGGCCGCTTCTTCGACGCTGGCGGTGGCGTTGTCGTGATGTTCGACCAGTAGCGTGCGCACGCCCGGATCGACGCCGGTCAGCCGACGCTGCCGGGTCTTGGGGTGTGGCAGCAGCCGATTCTGATAGGACAGCGCCGAGACCACTTTGCACACCTCCGGGTGCATCCGGTGCGTGCATTCCAGGAAGTAGCCGAACTCGGCCGGCAGCACATCGTTTCCGGCCATCAGCCAACCCAACGCGGAGGCGTCCACCGGTTCGGGATGGCTGCCGGTGGAGACCTGACCGAGCTGCTGCGGATCGCCGAGCAGCAGCAGGTTGCGGGCGGAGCGGGCCACCGCCAAGGTGTTGCCCAGCGAGAACTGACCGGCTTCGTCGATGGCCAACAGGTCCAGGGCCTGGCTGCCGACCCGGGTGTCGTTGGCGAAATCCCATGCGGTGCCGCCCAGTACGCAGCCGCCCGGCGCATCGAGGAACGCCGCGTACTGGCTGTCGCCGATGGTGGTGAACCGGCCGTCCAGCCCGTCCGGGCTGGGTTTCTTGGCCACCCGCGCCGGGTCGACGCCGGCGCCGACCACGTCGTCGAGCAGATGCCCGACCACCGCATGCGATTGCGCGACCACGCCGACCTTCCAGCCGTGCTCGTTGACCAGCGCGGCAATCACCCGGGACGCGGTGAACGTCTTGCCGGTGCCGGGCGGGCCGTGCACCGCCAGGTATGAGTCGTCCAGGTCGAGGGTGGCCGCGGTGATCGCGGCGACGTCGTCGGTCCCGCGCGGTAGTCCGGACCCCGAGCGGGTCCGGGGTGGCAGCCGACGCAACAGGTCGATCACGGCGGTGCGGGGCAACCCGGCCGGTTCGGCGCGCAACGCGGCCGCAGCCTGGTCGGCCAACTCGGCGATCGCCTCCTCGAGCTTGCGGGTGTAGATCGGTTTGGCCGGTGTCAGTGCCATCGGAAACTGTTCGAATGGTCCGGTTTCCGGCTGCAATTCGCACAGCAGTACCTCGACCGGCACCCCATCCCGCTCGGTGACCTCGAGCACCTCGGCGTTGCCGGCGGCCCGCCGGTCGGGATGTTCGTCGTCGAGCCCGGGCGGGGCGGGCCGATCGTAGAGCGCCTGCGGCCGGTGATCGAGTACGCCGCCCTGCAGCAGGCCGGTCAGCCGGACATGCCGACGCGGTTTGCGTGCCCGGCCGCCGGGCAGATGCCAGTCCTGGACCAGTTCGGCGTGCTCCACCAGGAACACCCCGGTGGTGTCACCCCACTCGTCGACCGGGTGGCTGAGCCGCTGAAAGTGGGTCCACCAATAGGGTTTTCGTTCCCGCTGAAAGTAGCCGCGCGCGCAGTTCAGGATCGCCGCGGCGGTCTGGTCCGGACCGCGGGCCGCGCCCAGCGCATCGCCGGTGAACTGCAGCAGCGTTTGCGCGGTGGCGTCCAGCGGTGGCACGGCCTCACCGGGTTTGGCCTGCCGGGTCAGGTGCGTGACCCCTTCTTCGAAGGCCCGCAACAGCAACCAGTCCCGCAGCTGCCGGGTGGACCGGCAGTCATAGAAGTTGTAGTTCTCGATGTCGGCGAGCAGCGCCTCGGCTTCGTCGGTGCGGCCGGCATTGAGCAGGGTGCGGTAGCGCTCGTAGCCGGTGATCGACGACGCCGCGGTGGTGACTTCACCCTCGCGCAGGTCGGCTCCCATGTAGAGCGGTTCGAGTGCCTTGAGCGAGTAGGACGGCGCCCCCACCCGCAGTGCGGCCCGCACGATCGGGAACAGGTCGACCAACACGTCGTTGCGCAGCAGGTCGTCGACCTCGTCTTCACCCTCGCCGTAGCGGGCGGCCAAGCGCAGCAACGCGGTTCGCTCATAGGCGGCGTAGTGATAGATGTGCAGGTCCGGATAGCGGCGGCGACGCTTGCGAACCAGCGCCAAGAAGTCGCGCAGTGCCTTGCGTTCCCCGGCCCGGTCGGCGGCCCACAGCGGCGTGAACCGGTCCCGGGTGTCGGACACACCCCACAGGTATTCCAGCCCCCAGGTGCGCCCGTCGTCGGTCCACAACGGGTCGCCCTCGAAGTCGAAGAACAGATCCCCCGGGCTCTTGGCCGGCAACGCGCCCAGCGCGTCGGGTTCGACGACGTCATACCGCGGTTCGCCGTCGGCGCGCTGCTGCACCTGCAGCCGGGCCTGGGTGCGCAGACCGGACAGCGTCGAGGCGGCGATCCCGTCGACCGGCCCGGACGACGCTGCGAGCGCGGCCACCGAGGGCACGCCGGCCTCGATCAGCGCGGCGCGCTGGGTCAGCCGCAGCCCGGCCACCAACAGCAGATCGTCGTCGTCGTGCAGATGGGGTGCGCAATGGGCGCAGCGCAGACAGGCTTCGACGGTCGGGTCCTGCCAGGACACCGGCTGCTCGGACTTCAGATGCGTGTCCAGCAGTTGCTGCAGGCGCTCGCGCTGGGCGCGGTAGACCGGGATGAGTTCGGCCACCGGGTAGTCGACGGTGCTGGTGTCGCCGAGTACGAGTTGCGCGGTGCGGGCCACCGGGACCCCGGCGGTGGTCAGCGCGTCGACGTAACCGGCGATTTGCAGCAGCGCGGTCACCTTGGCGTGCCGGGCCAGTTTGGTGTCCACCACGCGATAGCGCACTTCGCCGTCGGCGTCCTCGCGGATCAGGAAGTCGGCGAAACCGGCGAACCGGCCGTCGAACACCGCGGCCTGATAGACCACCGCCGGTTGCCGGGCCAGCGCGTCGAGCGTGTTCTGTGCGGCCCGGGACAGGGCGGCCACCGAATAGCCGCCGGGCTGCGGGATGCGGACCACACCGTGCGGGCCCTCGCCGAACTGCTCGATCAGCTGGTCCAGGGTGCGTTGCTCGTGCTCGATGCCGAGCTCGGCGGTGCGGGCCAGCATGTCGTCGTCGGTGCCGGCCGGCTGGCCGGGCTGGGCGCGGCCCAACTTGACGTCGAAGCCGGACAGCAGCGCGAACTGGCACCCGGCCGCTGCGGCCAGGTCGGAGGCGCTGAAGACCACTTGATCGTCGGCGACGAACACGCTGTCACCATAGGTCAGGCCACCGACAACCCCTGCCGTGCGCAGTGCGCCGGCCGGCCGGCTCAGCGCGGCGCGTTGGAGATCAACTCGACTGCTTCACCGTTCCAGCGGAACTTCACCACGCTGTCCAGCCCCGGCAGGCCCGACGAGTACTTCAGCGCCACGGTGTCACCGGTGCTCTGCTCGGTGTCGATGCCGTTGAAGCCGAACGTGTCCGGCACCCCGGTGGGGATGAACTTGCCCTGGTGGAACAGCACGGCCCGGGTGCTCGGCTGCTCGGCGTTGGTGTTGGCCTCGACGATCACCGCCGACAGCTGCGCACATTCGTTGTAGTTGCCGGCGACGGGTTCGCTGCTCCAGCCCTGGTTGCTGCGCGGATCCTTCGGCAGCGACGAGACCGCTTCGGCGATCGCGGGGGCCGCCAGGTTCACCGCGCACGGATCTGCCTCGGGTGCGGCGCTGGTCTCCGGTGCGGTGACCGACTCCGAGGTGGGTGCCGCCTCGACTTCGGGTTGCGGCGTCTTGGCGACGGTGGAGTCCCCGGAACCGCAGCCTGCGGCCAGGGTGGCGGCCGCGACGATCAGGACCGCAGCCCACCTGGCCTTGCTGGCTTGCCTGAACACACCGGGCAGGCTACCGGCTGGCATCGGGCTCATCGGTCAGGCGCGGCCGCCGCCTGGGATTAGACTGCTTGACCAATGACCATCCCCGATCCACCCCACGCGACATTCGCGGACCTGCAGATTCATCCCGCGGTGTTGCAGGCGGTACTCGACGTCGGCTACGAAACGCCGTCGGCGATCCAGGCTGCCACCATTCCCGCCTTGTTGGCGGGTTCGGATGTGGTCGGCCTAGCCCAGACCGGCACCGGCAAGACTGCAGCGTTCGCCATCCCGATCCTGTCCAAGATCGACGTCAGCAGCCGGGCCACCCAGGCCCTGGTGCTGGCACCCACCCGCGAGTTGGCGCTGCAGGTCGCCGAGGCGTTCGGTCGTTACGGTGCCCAGCTGCCCGAGCTCAACGTGCTGGCCATCTACGGCGGCTCGTCCTACGGCCCGCAGTTGGCCGGGCTCAAACGCGGCGCGCAGGTGGTGGTCGGCACCCCAGGCCGGGTGATCGACCACCTGGAGAAGGGTCGGCTGGATCTGTCCCGGCTGGACTACCTGGTGCTCGACGAGGCCGACGAGATGTTGCAGATGGGCTTCGCCGAGGACGTCGAACGCATCCTGGCCGACACCCCGGAGTACAAGCAGGTCGCGTTGTTCTCGGCGACCATGCCGCCGGCCATCCGCAAGATCACCAGCAAGTACCTGCACGATCCGGTCGAGGTGACCGTCGAAGCCAAGACCGCGACCGCCGACAACATCTCGCAGCGCTTCATCCAGGTCGCCGGGCCGCGCAAGCTGGATGCCCTGACCCGGGTGCTGGAAGTCGAGCCGTTCGACGCGATGATCGTGTTCGTCCGCACCAAGCAGGCCACCGAGGAGGTCGCCGAACGGTTGCGTGCCCGCGGGTTCTCCGCGGCCGCGATCAACGGCGACATCGCGCAAGCCCAACGCGAGCGGACCATCGCCTCGCTCAAGGAGGGCAAGCTCGACATCCTGATCGCCACCGACGTCGCCGCGCGCGGTCTGGACGTGGAGCGGATCAGCCACGTGGTCAACTACGACATCCCGCACGACACCGAGTCCTATGTGCACCGGATCGGACGTACCGGGCGGGCCGGCCGTTCCGGGGCGGCGCTGCTGTTCGTCACGCCGCGGGAGCGGCATCTGCTCAAGGCGATCGAGAAGCACACCCGGTCCAAGCTGGTCGAGTCCGAATTGCCCAGCGTCGACGACGTCAACGCGCAGCGGGTGGCGAAGTTCCGGGACTCGATCACCGACACCCTCAGTTCGCCGGGCCTGGAACTGTTCCGCCGGCTGATCGAGGACTACGAACGCGAGAACGACGTGCCGTTGGCCGACATCGCCGCGGCGCTGGCACTGCAGTCCCGGGACGGCGAGGCGTTCCTGATGGTCGAACCGCCGCCGGAGCAGCGACGCGAACGCGCCGAGCGGCCCGACCGGCCGGCCCGGGGTGAGCGGTCAAGGGGCAGAGGAGATTTCGCGACCTATCGGATCGACGTCGGCAAGCGGCACAAGGTGATGCCGGGCGCCATCGTCGGGGCGATCGCCAACGAAGGCGGGTTGAATCGCAGCGATTTCGGGCACATCGCGATCAAGCTGGACTTCTCGCTGGTGGAACTGCCGGCTGAGCTGTCCTCGGAAACCTGGCGCGCGCTGTCGAAGACCCGGATTCAGGGCGAGCCGATCAACCTGCGTCTGGACCATGGACCAGCCCACCGGGAACACCGATCCGGGAAGCCGGCAAAGCCCGGCAAGAAGCCATACAAGAAGGCGTACAAACCACGTAAATCGCAATGACCCAATCGTTGTACAGCGGCGAACAGGGTGGGTTGGAATCGATTTCGCATCCCCGCGGGCGGGTCGCCTCACTCACCGGCATCCGGGCCGTGGCGGCCATGCTCGTGGTCGCCACCCACGCCGCCTACAGCACCGGCAAGTACCCGCTCGGCTACTGGGGATTGGCGTCATCGCGGCTCGAGGTCGGGGTTCCGATCTTCTTCGTGCTCTCCGGTTTTCTGCTGTTCGCACCGTGGGTGCGCGCGGTGGCCAATGACAAACCGGAGCCCTCGGTGCGTCGCTACGCCTGGCACCGGGTGCGCCGCATCATGCCGGCCTACGTGGTCACGGTGCTGGCCGCCTATCTGCTGTACCACTTCCGTACCGCCGGACCCAACCCCGGCCACACTTGGGAAGGGTTCCTGCGCAACGTCACGCTGACCCAGATCTACACCGACAACTACATTTACGCGTTCCTGCACCAGGGCCTGATCCAGATGTGGAGCCTGGCGGTCGAGGTGTCGTTCTATGCGGTGCTGCCGGGCCTGGCCTACCTGTTGTTGGTGGTGCTGTGCCGGCGCCGTTGGCAGCCGGTGCGACTGCTGGGCGCGTTGTGTCTGCTGGCGTTGATCACGCCGGCCTGGTTGGTGCTGGTGCATTCCGAGGTGCCGCTGGTGGAGGGTGCGCGGCTGTGGCTGCCCACCTATCTGCTCTGGTTCCTGGTCGGGATGGCGCTGGCGGTGCTGCAGGCCATGCGGGTCCAGGTGTACGGGTTCGTTGCGGTGCCGCTGGCGATCGTGTGCTTCCTGATCGTGTCGACCCCGATCGGCGGCGAATTCCAAACCTCGCCCAACGAATTGACCGCCGCGATCGTGAAGGTGAGCTTCTTCGCCGCGATCGCCGGACTGGCGGTCGCGCCGCTGGCCTTGGGCAACCGCGGCTGGTACAGCCGGTTCATGGCGAGTCGGCCCATGGTGTGGCTCGGCGAGATCTCCTACGAGATCTTCCTGGTGCACATGATGGTGATGGAACTGGTGATGGTCGAGGTGTTGCACATCCCGGTGTTCACCGGGTCGATGCTGAACTTGTTCGTGGTGACCATGGTGTTCACCATCCCGCTGTCCTGGCTGCTGCACCGGTTCACCCGGGTACGCCGGCCCTGACTGCGGCCGCGTTGCGGGAGGCCGCACAACATCCCGGCGCGGAGTTAGGCTGACCTAACTTCGACGGAGGGTGGGTTCGATGACGCAACGCAAACCGTCCCGCGGTCTCGACGGCGCGCTGGTCAAGCTGTTCCGCGGCGGCGACTACGAACTGACGGTTACCGGCCGCACCGAAGTCGGCCCGCACTATCTGCGGCTGCACTTCCACGCGCCGGAGTTGCTCGCGGCAGCCCGACTGCACCCGACCCTGTGGGTGCGCGGCTGGTTTCCCGACGGTGATCGCGCCCACCAGCGCGGCTACACCCTGGTCAACCCCGATCGCCAAACCGGCACCGTGGACATCGATTTCGCGCTGCACGACGGGATCGCCACCCGGTGGGCCTGCGATGCCGCACCCGGTGACGTCCTCGAGGTCACGGTGCTGGGCAGCAGCTTCGCGCTGCCCAGCCCGAGCCCGGCCGGTTACCTGATCGCCGGGGACACCGCCTCACTGCCGGCGATCAACTCGCTGCTCGACGCGATCGGGGACATCCCGGCCTGGGTGTTCTTGGAAGCGCCGCACGACGAGGACCGCGACTTGCCGGTGCAGGTGGCTCCCGACGCCGACGTCGAGGTGATCTGGGTGGATCGCGTCGATGACGGCCGCGCACTGGTCGAAACCATAACTGCGGCAGCGTTCGACGCCTCCGATCACTTCGCCTGGGTGGCATGTGACACCCGCACCACCCGGGCGGTGACGAAGGTCTTCCGGGAGGACTACGCGGTGCCGCGCACCGCGATCAAGTCGCAGGCCTACTGGTCGGCCTGATCAGTTCGAACCGGGGCGAGCAGCACCGGCACCAGGAACTCGGTCACCATCCGGCGTTCGTCGTCGGCGTCTCGGCCCGGGGCGATCAGCAGCGAGGTCAGCACCCGGACCAGCCAGCGCGCCTTACGGTCGATCGCCTCGGTGGCTTCGGCCGGGTCCAGCGCACTGACGAAGGCCGACACCATGGTGGTGATCAGCTCGGAGCGTTCGGCGATCTCGGCGCCGACCGGGGCGTCGTCGGGTGCAAACCAGGACAGCAGCGCCGGGTTGGAGCGGACCAGATCCAGGGCGCCGAGGAACCCGTCGACCAGACGTCGGCGGGGATCGTGGACGCCGCGCAGTCGATCGATCAGCTGCTGGTAGGCGGCCTGCGCCTCGCGATGCACGTAGGCGGTGTGCAGCGCCTGCCGGTTCGGGAAGTAGCGGTACAGCGTGGCCCGCGAACACCCTGCGGCCTTGGCGATTTCGTTCATCCCGACCGAGGCGGCCGAGTGCTGGGTGAACAACGCGTCGGCGGCGCGCAGGATCCGGTCCACGGCAACCTCGTCGCGCTCCGAGGCGAGCCAGTTGTTGCCGGCCATCAGGTCACCGTGAACGGTACCGACAACGGGCGGCGCACGTAGTGGCCGTCGGCCCACCGGACGCCGGCTTCGTCGATACGGAAATCCGGGCAGCGGGCCAGCAATTCGGTCAGCGCGACCCGGGACTGCATGCGGGCCGCCGCCGCGCCCAGGCAGTGGTGCGCGCCGTGGCTGAAGGTCAAGATGTTGCGCGGCCGGCGGGTGACGTCGAGTTCTGCTGCATCCGAACCGAATTGCCGTTCATCGCGGTTGGCCGACCCGTACAGCAGCAGCACCTTGCGACCGGCCGGGATGGTGGTTTCGGCGACGGTGACGTCGCGGGTGGTGGTGCGGCACAGGCCCTGCACGGGCGAGGTCAGCCGCAGGAACTCCTCGACCGCATCCGGGATCAGTTCCGGGTCTTCCACCAGCATTCGGCGCTGTTCGGGGTGTCGGTGCAGCAGTTGTACGGCACCGCCGAGCATTCCGGTGCTGGTGTCGTTGCCGCCGGTGACCATGGTGAAGGTGAACGCCAGGATGGACAGCAGCCCGGCTGGGTCGTCGTCGGTGCCCAGGCCGGCGGCCACCAGGTGCGAGATGGTGTCGTCGCCGGGATCGCGGCGACGGCGTTCGATCAGCGCGGTGAAGTAGGCCATCATCTCGCCCAGCGCCGAACCCACGGTGTCCAGCGCACTGCCCAGCCCGCCTTCGGCGCTGTTGGCTGCCACGATCGCGTCGGTCCAGCCGTCGAACTGGGCGCGGTCGGCTTCCGGAACTCCGAGGTAGTGCGCCACCACCATGGACGGCAGCGGTTTGAACAGTTCGGCCACGATGTCGCCACCGCCGCGGGCCCGCAGTGCCTCGATGCGGGCCACTACGAACTCGCGCACCGTGGGCTCGACGGCCTCGACCTGCCGCGGCGTGAACCCGCGCGCGACCAGCTTGCGGAATGCGGTGTGCACCGGCGGGTCCTGCATCACCATCGGTGGATTGTCTTGTAAACCAATGAGTTCCAGTTCGCCGTAGGTGACGGTCAGGCCTTGCGCCGAGGAGAAACTTTGGTGGTCGCGCGCGGCTGCCCAGACGTCGGCGTGCCGGGACAACACGTAGTAGTCCTGGTCGGGGTGTTCGGGCGGAACCACGTGGTGCACCGGATCGTGATCGCGCAGCGCGCGATACATCGGCCAGGGGTCGGCCCACGATCCGGCGTCGGCGAGGCGGAACTGGGCCGCCGCGTGTTGAGACATCTGCGTCATAATGTCTAATTTGTACGACAGCGGGGTAGATGTGTCAACCGTCGAGCGGGGACTGTCGGGGTGGCGTTGACCGGGAATGCCGAGTGCTCGTAAGCTCTGCTACGTTGACAACGCATGTTGTCCAAACTTGTCCAACGGTGACTGGAGCGCTTACTCGTGACCCAAGAGATGTCGGATACCTGCCCGGCGGCCAGTGATGCGGTACTGAGCGCAGGCTGCCCGGTGAGCGCCGGCGGCTACGACGCCCCGCCGGTGCCGCTCGGTCCCGATTCGCTGACCTGGAAGTACTTCGGTCAGTGGACGGGCCTGTTCCAGGGCACCTGGGCCGGTTCGATGCAGAACATGCACCCGCAGCTCGGCGCCGCCGTGAAGGACCACTCGATCTTCTTCATGGAGCGCATCCCACGGCTGATGCGGTCGATCTACCCGATCGGCGGCGTGGTGTTCGACGGCTACCGCGCCCCGCAGACCGCTGCCGAGGTCCGCGATTACCACATCGGCCTCAATGGCGTCGACGACCAGGGTCGCCGGTACAGCGCGCTCAACCCGGACGTCTTCTACTGGGCGCACGCGACGTTCTTCAAGTCGACTCTGCTGGCCGCCGAGAAGTTCGCCGGCGGGCTGACCGAGGACGACAAACGGCAGCTGTTCGACGAGCACATCACCTGGTACCGGATGTACGGGCTGAGCATGCGCCCGGTGCCCAAGACCTGGGAGGAATTCCAGGAGTACTGGGATCACATGTGCCGCAACGTGCTGGAGAACACCTGGGCCGCACGCGAGGTGATGGACCTGTCGACGATGCCCAAACATCCGTCGCTGAACTGGATTCCGGATCCGATCTGGGCGCTCAACCTCAAGGTCATGCAGCGCTTCCTGACGTTCATGACCGTCGCGCTCTACGACGAGCCGGTGCGTGAGCTGATGGGCTACAGCTGGTCGCCGCGCAAGCAGTGGTGGCACGACCGGCTGTGCAACGTGATCACGCTGGTCAACAAGTACGGCCCCAAGCGCGCACTGATGCATCCGCGCAAGCGCTCGGCGTTGGATCGCGCCTCGGGCCGACTGCCGGTGGACGCGCCGCTGGTGCAGACGCCCGCGCGCAACCTGCCGCCGCTCGAATACCGCGGCGACCCGCGCTTCTACTGCCCGAAAGTCGACTGAGAGCCCGAGCTCAGAGCACCGCACCCGGGTTCAGGATCCCGTCCGGATCCAGTGCGGTCTTGATCCGGCGGTTCAGTTCCATGGCCTCGGGTCCGAGATAGTCGCCCAGCCACGGCTTCTTCAACCGGCCCACGCCGTGCTCACCGGTGATGGTGCCGCCCAACGCCAACGCCAGGTCCATGATGTCGCCGAAGGCCTGTTCGGCCCGCCGGGTCATCTCGGCGTCGCTGGGGTCATAGACGATCAGCGGGTGGGTGTTGCCGTCGCCCGCGTGCGCGATCACCGAGATCACCAGGCCGGCCTCGGCGGCCAACTTCTGCACCCCGGCCACCAGATCGGCCAGCGCGGACAGCGGCACCCCAACGTCTTCGAGCAGCAGCGACCCCTTGGCCTCGACGGCCGGGATGGCGAATCGGCGCGCCGCTACGAACGCCTCACCCTCGGCTGGGTCGGAGGTCGAAAACACCTCGGTGGCACCGTATTCGGTGAACACCGCGGCCATGAACTCGGCGTCCTCGGCGCCGGAGGGCCCGCGGTCGTCGGAGGCCGCCACCATGATCGCAGCGGCGTTGCGGTCCAGTCCCATCTTCAGCTTGTCCTCGACCGCGTTGATCGCCACCGAGTCCATGAACTCCAACATGGCCGGGCGGATCTTGGTGGTGATCGCGGTGACCGCGCCGCACGCACCGGTCACCGTCGGGAACGTCGCCACCACGGTGCTGGCCGGCTGCTGCGGCGGCAGCAGCCGCAGCGTCACCTCGGTGATCACCCCGAGGGTGCCCTCGCTGCCGACGAACAACTTGGTCAAGCTCAGTCCCGCAACGTCTTTCAGGCGCGGGCCACCGAGGCGCACCGCGCTGCCGTCGGCCAGCACCACCTGCAAACCCAGCACGTAGTCGGTGGTCACGCCGTACTTCACGCAGCACAACCCGCCGGCGTTGGTCGCGATGTTGCCGCCGATACTGCAGATCTCGAACGACGACGGATCTGGCGGATACCACAGCCCGTGCTCGGCGGCGACCCGCTTGACCTCGGCGTTGAGCAACCCGGGCTGCACCACGGCGGTCCGGGTCACCGGGTCGACGGTGATGTCGCGCATCCGCTCGGTGGACAACACCACGCCGTCGTCGACCGCGGTCGCACCGCCGGACAGGCCGGTGCCCATACCGCGCGGCACGACCGCGATCCGGTGCTCGGTGGCCCAGCGCAAGATGGTTTGCACCTCCTCGGTGCGGGTCGGTCGCAGCACGGCCAGCGGGGTGCCGGCGGCTGGGTCGGCGGCGCGGTCCTGGCGATAGGACGCCAGGATGTCGGGATCGGTGACCACGGTGCCCTCGGGCAACCGGGCGGCCAGGGTGGCGATCGCTGACTTGCTCACCCGTCGATCCTACGGATCGGTGCTCGCCACCCGATCGAGCTCGCGCAGCGCCGGTAGCCCGATCGCGATCAGACCCATCAGCAGCATCGGCAGTGACAGTGCCAGGAACGTGACGTGCAGCCCGGCGGCGTCGGCCAGCGGGCCGGCGACGATCAAGCCGAGCGGTCCGGCCGCATAGGCCAGCGAGCCCATCACGCCCACCACCCGGCCGCGCAGCTGCGTCGGCGCCCGGGTCTGCATGACGTAGTTGTAGATCGGTGCGATCGGACCGTAGAACAAGCCGACCAGAGCGCTGAGCGCCAGAATCCAGGGCAGCGGTGGCAGGAACGCAATCACCGTCATCGCCGCCCCGAGGGTGAGCATCGCCGCCAGCATGGTGGCCCGTCGCGACACGAACCGGCTGAACCAGGCATAGCCCAACGCTCCGGTCAGTCCGCCGACCGACAGTGCCACCAGCACCCAGCCCAACTGGGCCGGCTCGTTGCGGTCGGTGAAGTACTTGGGAAACAGCACCGACTCCATCGGCATGTACAGCCCGGTGATGATCAGGTCGATGATCGCCAGCGTGCGCAGCACCTTGATGCTCCAGACAAAGCGCAGACCCTCGACGATGCCCGACCACACCCCGGCGGGCAGCTTGTCGCGTTCGGGTGGGCCGGCCCCTTCCAGCCGCAGCGCCCCGATCGCCAGGATCGACAACCCGAACGCCGCCGCGGTCACCCACATGGTGTTGACCCCGCCGAGCGTGGCGATCAGCAGCCCGCCCACGCCCGGGCCCACGATGTAGGCCAGGTTGAAGCTGGCCTCGTAGAAGCTGTTGGCGCGGTCCAGGGTCCACCCGGCGCGTTTGGCGGCCTCGGGCAGCATGGTTTCCCGGGCCGTCATGCCGGCCGGGTCGAAGAACGCGCCGAGCGCGGCCAGCGTCGCCAACACCGCGACGTTGACGGCGTCGGCCCCGAAACTCAGCGCGATCACCGGCACCGCGGCCACGCTGACCGCCGAGAGTGCATCCGAGAGCATCGACACCCGGCGTCGGCCCAGGTAGTCCACCGCGGCGCCGGCGATCAAGGTGGCCACCAGCAGCGGCAGGGTGCCGGCCATCGCCACGATCGACGCGTCCAGCGCCGAACCGGTGCGCTGCAGCACCAGCCACGGGAACACCACCATCGAGATGCCGTTGCCGGTGCCGGCCAACAACGCCGCGCACAGGATCAGCAGCAGGGGCCCGCGGGCGGAGGTGGCCATGGCCGACCGATCGTATGCCCAATCCGGGGCTACCGGAATCGATTTGAAAAGCCATGCGGCACCATGGTCGGGTGCTTGTTCATCCGCGCACCGGTCGTGCCTTCGCGTCCCCGGTACCGCCGGGTGCCGGCTGGCCGGGGGATGTGGCCACCCCGACCACCCCGGTCGCCGAGGACGCCGACGACGTCGTCGACCTGGCCGCGCAGACCGCCCGGATCCGCGACGTGGACGCCATGGTCAGCGTGTGTCGGGCGTGTCCGCGGTTGGTCAGCTGGCGCGAACAGGTGGCCGAGACCAAACGCAAGTCGTTCGCCGACCAACCCTATTGGGGCCGACCGGTTCCCGGTTGGGGCGTGGCGCGGCCCCGGGTGCTGATCCTGGGGCTGGCCCCGGCCGCCAACGGAGCCAACCGGACCGGCCGGGTGTTCACCGGTGACCGCTCCGGGGACCAGCTGTTCGCCTCGCTGCACCGCTGCGGGCTGGTCAACCAGCCCACTTCGGTGGATGCCGCAGATGGCTTGCGGGCCAACAAGATCCGGATCATCGCCGCGGTGCGCTGCGCCCCGCCGGGCAATGCGCCGACGCCGGCCGAACGGGCGACGTGTGCGCCATGGCTGAGAGCGGAGTGGCAGCTGATCGCACCGCACGTCCGGGTGATCGTCACCTTGGGTGGGTTCGCCTGGCAGGTCGCGATGGGGCTGCTGGCCGAGCAGGTCAGCGTTCCGCGGCCCAAGTTCGGCCACCGGGCCCACGTCCAGTTGCCGTCGGGTCTGCACCTGCTGGGTTGCTTTCACCCCAGCCAGCAGAACATGTTCACCGGCCGGCTCACCCCGCCGATGCTCGACGACGTCTTCACCGACGCCCGCGGCCTGGCCCGCATCTGAGCGATTTCGGTGCGTTTGGGTGCGCTCAGCGCCCCTGCGCGCACCGAAATCGCAGTGCAACGTGGCCGGTAGGAGGACAGTAGGGAGGTACCGGTGGCGCCGCCGGGGCGCTGCCCTGATGCCCCAGGAGGAAACGTGTACGCACGCTCCACCACCATTCGAGTGCAACCTGCGGCCATCGACCCGGGGATCGCGTTCGTTCGTGACGAAGTCATGCCGTCGGTGCAGGCCGTCGACGGGTGCATCGGGGTCTCGCTGCTGGTGGACCGCGACACCGGCCGGTGCATCTTCACCAGCGCCTGGCAGAGCGAGGCGGACCTGCGGGCCGGTCTGGCACTGGTACAGCCGATGCGCAGCCGGGCCGAGGACATGTTCGGCAGCCTGCGCAGCTCCGAGCAGTGGGAGATCGCGGTCCTGCATCGCGCGTGCCGGGCACCCGAGGGCGCCTGCGCGCGGGTCACCTGGGTCGGCACCGAACCGGAGCGTCTCGACGACGGCATCGACCTGTACCGGATGTCGGCGCTGCCCGAGATCGAGCACCTGGAAGGGTTCTGCAGTGCCAGCCTGATGGTCAACCGGTCAGCGGGCCGCGCGGTGTCCACCGTCACGTTCGATTCGCGCGCCGCCATGGATGCCAACCGGGCCCAGTCCGATGCGCTGAAGTTCGCCACCGCCGACGCCGCCGGGGCGGCCATCCTCGACGAATGCGAGTTTGACCTGCCGCTGGCCCAGCTGCGGGTACCCGAACTGGTGTGAGCGATTTCGGTGCGCGCAGGGGCGCCCAGCGCCCCCAGCCGCACCGAAATCGCAAGGGCGGGAAGCTTGCAGCGACCGGCAGCGTTACAGATGTCATGCAGCTCTCTGTCCTCGACCTCGTTCCGGTGCGCACCGACCAGACCACCGCCGACGCGCTGGCGGCCACGGTCGCCGTCGCGCAGCTGGCCGATCGGCTCGGCTACACCCGGTACTGGCTGGCCGAGCACCACAACATGCCCGCAGTCGCGGCCACCAGCCCGCCGGTACTGATCGCCTACCTGGCCGCGCAAACCCAACGAATTCGGCTCGGCTCCGGTGGTGTGATGCTGCCCAACCACGCGCCGCTGGCCGTCGCCGAGCAGTTCGCTCTGCTGGAAGCCGCCGCACCGGGGCGCATCGACCTGGGCCTGGGCCGCGCGCCCGGCTCGGACCCGGTCACCTCGGTGGCGTTGCGCGGCCCGGCCGGCCGCGACGACTCCGATATCGCGAACTTCCCGCGCTACCTCGACGAGGTCGCGGCCATGATGAGCCCGCCGGGTGTCCGGGTGGAACTGCCGGCCCGACTGCAGCAACCCGACTACATCCTCAAGGCCACCCCGCTGGCCAGCGGCCAACCCCGGCTCTGGCTGCTGGGGTCGTCGCTGTACTCGGCGCACCTGGCCGCCGCCAAGGGGCTGCCGTACGTGTTCGCGCACCACTTCTCCGGGCAGGGCACCGATGAGGCGCTGGCCGTCTACCGCGACGAGTTCGTCCCCAGCGCGCTCACCCCGGAGCCGCTGACCTTCCTGACCGTCAACGCCTCGGTGGCACCGAGCTCCGAGGAGGCGCACGCTGCGCTGCTGCCGCAACTGCAGATGATGGCCCGGTTGCGCACCGGCCAACCGCTGGGTGCGCTGGACTTGGTCGAAGATGCCCAAGCTCAGCAGTCCACGCCGCAGGAACTGGCGATCATCGAGTCCGGCCGGGCCAAGGCCGTGGTCGGGACCCCGGCCGAGGCCGCCGAGCAGCTCACCGCGCTGGCCCGGCGTTACGACGTCGACGAGGTGATGGTCAACCCGGTCGGCTCGGCGAGGGTAGGCACCGAACCGGCCAGCGCACCGGCCCGTGAGCAGACCCTGGAGCTGCTGGCCAAGGAGCTGCTCTAAAGCGTCGAGCGTGCTAATCGTCGAGCGCTGCCAGCGCCTCGCGCAGCAGCCGACCCGAGGTCTCCCGGTCCGGGTCGCGGCGCACCACCAGGCCCTTGGCGAAGGACAGCTTGTCGCCGAACTGCCGCGGTGCCACGTGCAGATGGATGTGGAACACGCTCTGGAATGCGGCCTTGCCGTCGTTGATCACGATGTTGTTGCCGTCGGCGTGCAGCCCGGAGACCCGCGAGGCCTTGGCGATCCGCTGACCCAGCTTCATCATCGAGGCGACGACGTCGGGCGGCGTGTCGGTCAGGTCGACGTGGTGCGCCCGCGGGATCACCAGCGTGTGTCCGCGCACGAACGGGCGGATGTCGAGGAATGCCAGTAGGTCGTCGTCTTCGTAGATCTGGATGGCCGGCGCGTCGCCGGCTGCGATGGCGCAGAACACACAGGACATCCGGTCACCGTAGCCAATCGGCGATGGCTACGCTGCGGCCATGGACTCCATCGAGTTGGCCTTCGCGGGTGCCGCCGAGCAGGCCCGGCTGTTGGCGGTCGGCGCGATCACCGCGCCCGCGCTGACCGAGCTCTACCTGGGCCGGATCGCCCGGCTGGATCCGGAGCTGCGCAGCTATCGCGTGGTGTTCGCCGAGGCGGCCCGCCGCGACGCCGAGCTCGCGCAGCAGCGGCTGGACGCCGGCGAGCGGCTGCCGCTGCTCGGTGTGCCGATCGCGATCAAGGACGACAGCGACATCGCCGGGGAGACCACCACCTACGGCAGCACCGCGCACGGCCCGGCGCCCACCAAGGACTCCGAGGTGGTCCGGCTGCTGCGCGAGGCGGGCGCGGTGATCCTGGGCAAGACCGCGGTGCCCGAGATGATGATCTGGCCGTTCACCGAAACCGTGTCCTACGGTGCGACGCACAATCCGTGGGATCTGTCCCGCACGCCGGGCGGCAGCAGCGGCGGCAGCGGGGCTGCGGTGGCGGCCGGCCTGGCGTCGCTGGCGCTGGGTTCCGACGGCGCCGGGTCGATTCGGATCCCGGCCACCTGGTGCGGGCTGTTCGGTATCAAACCGCAACGTGATCGGGTGCCGCTGGCCCCGCACGACGACGCCTGGTGCGGCATGGTCTGCAACGGCCCGCTCACCCACACCGTCGAGGACGCTGCGCTGTTCCTAGATGTCACGTGTGACAAGTCGATGCCCGGTCCCGACGGCGGCTTCGTCCGGGCGGCCGGCCGGCCGCCGAATCGGTTGCGAATTGCGTTGAGCACCAAGGTGCCTCCGCTGTTGACCGCGCATCGCGATGCCGAGCAGCGCGCTGCGGTGCACCAGGCGGGCCAGCTGCTGCGTGAACTCGGGCATGAGGTGGTGGCGGCCGAGATCGACTATCCGCGCACCGCGGTCTACGGCCAGGTGTTGCC
This sequence comes from Mycobacterium sp. NGS45, assembly GCF_059812645.1. Classification (NCBI taxonomy): domain Bacteria; kingdom Bacillati; phylum Actinomycetota; class Actinomycetes; order Mycobacteriales; family Mycobacteriaceae; genus Mycobacterium; species Mycobacterium sp. NGS45. The sequence continues at coordinate 178,229 of NZ_JCALDB010000006.1, forward strand.
CCGGTACTTCCGCGGTATCTACGACGACGTCAAGGTGCTGCCGCATCAGGAGCGACTGGATTCCCGCACCCGCGGGATGGCCCGGATCGGGCGGATGTTCTCGGATGCCCGGATCGCCAAGATCCGGGCCGCCGAGCAAGAATTCACCGCGCAGATCACCAGGATCTTCGACGACGTCGACGTGGTGATCACGCCGGGCGCGGCCACCGGACCGTCCAAGATCGGGGCCTACCGCAGGCTCGGTGCGGTCTCGACGCTGGCGCTGTCCGCGGCGCGGGTGCCGTACCAGGCCGCGTTCAACGCCACCGGGCAGCCGGCCGCGGTGGTGCCGTGGGGACTGGACCGGCATGGTCTGCCGCTGTCGATCCAGTTGGTGGGCCGGCCCTTCGATGAGGCGACGCTGCTGTCGCTGGCCGCCGAGATCGAGGCCGACCGGCCCTGGGCGCACCGCCGGCCGCCGATCAGCTGACTCGGCTCCTACGTTGAGTTGGAGCTGATGTACGTGGTTTGCGTAAATACGCGTACCTACGTTCTGACTCAACGTATTTCGGCGGTCAACGCCGCCCGCCAGATCGCCAGCTTCTCGGCGAACGGCACGGTGTGCGCCGGGCTGGTCGACGGCAACCGTAGATACTCCAGCGGCCGGGTCACCACGGCCAGCCGGCGGTAGTTGGTCTGTGCGGCGCCGCCGGTGAAGATCACCCGCGTGATACTGGGCCATTCACCGAAGAAGGCCTCAAAGTCGTTGACCTCCATGCTCTCTGGCTGCACTGCGGAATCCAGGCTGCCCGCACGCCGGCAGAACGCCAGCACATCCCATACCGCGTAACCGGCTGCGATCATCGCGGCGGTGCGAACTTCATAGGGATCGTCGGGGGAGAAGCCGAGCAACTCACCCATGATGGGCCAGAAGGCGTTGCGCGGATTGCCGTAGTACTGCTGTTTGGCCAGCGACAGCACACTCGGCGCATTTCCCAAAAACAGCGTGTCGGGTTTGCCGCCCACGATCGGCGGCAAGCCTCTCACCTGGTCGTCGGGCATGCATTCCTCCTGCTGGGATGACCTGGCCGATTCGGCCAAGCCGCCGCCTCCCGAATGTACTGTGACGCCTGTGACACCGGTCTCGAGTGGAGCGCGCCATGGCATCCGTGAACAGCTACCGACTTCTGCAGATCGTGCTCGCGGTGTTCGGCACCGTGATGGTGTTGCTGTACCCACTGGCAGTGCTGTGGCCCTCGGGCTGGGCCTGGCACCACGGGCCACCGCACCAGTCGGACTACTTCATGATGATCGTCGGGCTCTATGTCACGCTCGGCGTCTTCCTCTGGATCGCGGCTCGACGCCCGGAGGCCCATCTCAGTCTGATCTGGTTCACGGTCTGGTCCAGCGTGGTGCATGCCGTGATCATGGCGGTGCAGTCCTTCGGCGATGTGCAGCACCGCGGGCATCTGTGGGGCGATGTGCCTGCCTTGTTGCTGGTGGCCGTGGTGCTGGCGGGTCTGGTTCGGGAATCCGGGATGACGCTGACCCCGCCGAGCGATCCGAACTGAGCCGGCAGTGACCGAACGGCAAGCACCCGACCGCGACGACGCCGACGTCGCGCAGCAGGTGGAAGCTGCCGGTCTGCTGGACGGTCTGGAAGGCCGCGAACGGACCGAGCGCGCCGAGTTGGCGGCCTGGTTGCTGGGCAAGGGTTTCACCGTCGAGGAGATCCGCACCGCCATCTCACCGATGCTGTTGGCGTCGCGGAGATTGATCGGCGACGACGGCCGCTACGTCTCGGCCAAGGACATCGCCAATCGGGCCGGGCTCGGCGTGGATCTGGTGCGTCGGGTCCAGCAGGCACTCGGCTTGCCCACCGATGAGGACATCGACGAACCGGTGTACCTGCGCGCCGACGGCGAAACCGTGCTGCACACCGCGAAGTTCCTGCACCTTGGTTTGGAACCGGAACCGCTGCTGCAGGTGACCCGGGCACTGGCCGAGGCGCTGTCCAACGTGGCCGAGATGATGCGGCATACCGCATTGGCTGCCGTATTGCGACCTGGGGCAACCGAACTGGAGACCGCGCAGGGCTCGGAGGCGATCGTCTCGGCGGCCGCCCCGCTGTTGGGGCCGATGATCCAGGACATGCTGATGCTGCAGTTGCGGCACGCGATGGAGTCCGAGGCGGTCAACGCCTCCGAGCGGGCCTCGGGTTCGCCGGTGCCCGGTGCCCGCCCGATCGCGGTCGCGTTCGCCGACATGGTGGACTTCACCCGACTCGGCGAAGCCGTGGAACCCGAGGAACTCGAGAAGCTGGCGAACCGGCTGGCCGGCATGGCGCGCGCCGTCGCGGTCCCGCCGGTGCGGTTCGTCAAGGCGATCGGCGACGCCGTGATGCTGGTCTGTCCCGATCCGCTTCCGCTGCTGAACGCGATGCTCGAACTGGCCGGCGCGGCCGAGGCCGACGCCGGCTTTCCCCGGCTACGGGTCGGGATGTCCTACGGCGAGGCGGTGAGCCGGGCCGGCGACTGGTTCGGCAGCCCGGTGAACCGAGCCAGCCGGGTCACCGGGGTGGCCCGGCCCGGCACCGTGCTGGTCGGCGCCTCGGCCCGGGACGTCATCGGTGATGCCGGTGACTTCGACTGGTCCTACGCGGGCAGCCGCTACCTCAAGGGGATTCACGGGTCGGTCAAGTTGTACCGGGCCCGCAAGCTACCCACCGAGTAGCTCGCTGCCGGCACTCGAGGTGCCGGGTCGACTCTCAGGCAGTCGCGGTGATCGTGACGCCCTCGGACGGCTGCACGATCACGAAACCCGCGCCCTGAAACGCCACCTGCACGGCCTCACCCGAGCCGCGACCGATCAACGCCGAGGCCTTGAAGCTGGTCTTGAGGTGGGTCTGCAGGTTCGCCGACCAGGCCACCACAGCGTCGGTGTCGGCGTAGGTGGGCGCTTCGGCGGTGTTCAGCACCACCGGGGGACCGTCGGTGGTCAGTGCCACCCAGCCGGTACCGCGCAGCGAGGTGTTGAACAGTCCGCCGGTGGCGATGCTGCCGCCCTTGACCCGCTCGATGTCCCACTGCAGCGACGCCGAGAACGCCAGCACGTTCTTGCCGCTCACCGACAGCCCGGAGTTGGTCAGCTGCAGCAGGTGCACGTCGTTGGCGCGGTCGGCCAGGAACACGTCACCGCGGCCCTGGCAGCGCATCAACGGCAGACCCTCGCCGGTGAACGCCTTCTTGATGAACTTCGAAGCACCACCGCCCTCGAAGGCGAAGTCGACCTCGCCCTGATAGGCCACCATCGAACCCTGCCGCGCCATGAACGGCTCGCCGAGCCGAACCCGCAGCATCTTCTGGTTCTGGTTGGCGATCGGTTTGGCCTCGTTCTCACTGAACCGGCCGTCGACCAGATCACCGCTGAGACCGGCGAAACCGTCCGCGCCACCGGGCACGTGCCCACCGCTGACCTGCGCGCCGCCGTACTGCTGGCCGCCGGGCGCGCCGCCGAACTGCTGCCCGGCCGGAGCGCCTCCCGCGGGTGCGCCGCCGGCCGGGGCCGCACCTTCGCGGGCTTGCGGTGCGCCACCGAGCGGCGCCGTTTGCACCTGACCGCCCTGAGATACCTGGTCGGTCCACTGCTGACCGTCCCACCAGCGGTACTCGAAACGGCCTTCAGGGTCTGGATGCCACTGGCCCGTCACTGCAATCTCCTGTCGGTCGTCGACATGTGCATTGCTCACCCTAAGCACACATTGCTGATTCTGGCTGCGCGACGCATGCTTGCAGGTATGGCTGGTAAAGAAATTGACCGCACCCGTGCCAACAGTGCGTGGGCGGTCGCCAAACAACATCCAGGCATGCTGTTGTTCGCCGTTTCGCCGGTTCTGCTGGCCGTGATCCTGGTCTGGTTCGTGGCCAGCCCGGGCTGGGCGATCGTGCTGCTGCTGGCAGCGCTGGGCGTCGGCGGGGCCGCTGTACTGCTGAAACGCTGACGGTAGCTACGAGCGAGCACCGAGCGCGATCATCTGCGCATAGGCGCCCTGGCGTTGCAGCAGCCCGCGGTGGGTGCCCTGTTCGATGATCCGGCCGCCGTCGAGCACCACGATGGAATCCGCGTCGCGGATGGTGGAAAGCCGGTGCGCGATGATGAAACTGGTCCGATCCCGGCGCAATTCGGCCATTGCCTGCTGAATCAACAATTCGGTGCGGGTGTCCACCGAACTCGTCGCCTCGTCGAGCACCAGCAACGCCGGTTGGGCCAGGAATGCCCGGGCGATCGTGATCAGCTGTTTCTCCCCGGCGCTCAACGCCCCGCTGTCATCGCCGACCACGGTGTCGTACCCGTCGGGCAGGCTGTGCACGAACCGGTCCACGTAGGCCGCGCGGGCCGCTTCGATGATGTCCGCGCGGCTCGCCCCGGGCCGGCCGTAGCCGATGTTCTCCGCGATCGTGCCGCCGAACAGCCAGGTGTCCTGCAGCACCATGCCGATCCGGGACCGCAGCGAGGTCGCGCTGACCGCCCGGGTGTCGACGCCGTCGACCAGGATCCGGCCGGAGTCTGGATCATAGAAGCGCAGCAGCAGGTTCACGCAGGTGGTTTTGCCGGCCCCGGTGGGCCCGACGATGGCCACCGTGTGCCCGGCCTCGGCCACCAGCGATACGTCCTCGAGCACCGGGGTGTCCGGCCGGTAGCCGAAGCTGACGTGTTCGAACACCACCCGCGGTGGCGTCGGCGACGACGGCAGCGCCGCCGCCGGCTCCGCGGGCGACTCCGGTTCGTCGAGGAACTCGAAAACCCGCTCGGCACTGGCGATACCGGACTGCAGCGTGTTGTACATCCCGGCCACCTGGGTCAGCGGCTGGTTGAACTGCCGGACGTACTGGATGAACGCCTGCAGGCTGCCCAGCGTGATCTGCCCCGCGGCGACCTGCAGACCACCGATCACCGCGACCGCGACGAAACTCAGGTTGCCGACGAACATCGTTGCCGGGCCCACCAATCCGGAGAAGAACTGGGCACCGAAACCGGCGTGGAAGACGTCGTCGTTGTGCTCGGTGAACTTCGCCCGCGCGGCGTCGCGGTGGCCGTAGGTCTTGACCAAGGTGAAGCCGCTGTAGGTCTCCTCGATGTGGGCGTTGAGCCGGCCGATGTTGCGCCACTGCGCCATGAACAGTTTCTTGGACCGGCGGGTGATGCTGCGGGTCAGCCACAGCGACAACGGCACCGTCGCGACCGCGATCAAGGCCAGCCACGGTGAGATGGTCAGCATCATGGCCAGCGTGGCGAACACCGTCAGCACGGCGCTGAGCAACTGGCTGATCGAAATCGCCAGCGAGGTCTGCACATTGTCGATGTCGTTGGTCACCCGGGACAGCAGCTCGCCGCGTCGTCGGGAATCGAAGTGCGCCAACGGCAACCGGTGCACCTTGTGCTCGACATCGGTACGTAACGCCATCATGGTGCGCTGTACCACCACGTTGAGCAGCCGCGCCTGAATCCAGACCAGCAGTGCGGCAACCAGATACAGGCCCAGCGCCAGAGCCAGCGTCCGGGCCACCGCGGCGAAGTCCACACCGGCACCGGGCACCACGTTCATGCCGGACAACAGATCGGCCAGCGCGGAATCGCCGCGTGCCCGGGCGTCGGCGATGGCCTGCTCGCGGGTGATGCCGGACTCCAGCTGCCGCCCGATCACACCGTTGAACAACAGGTCGGTGGCGTGCCCCAGGATGCGGGGGCCGATCACGCCGAACGCGATTCCGAGCACCGACAGCGCGACCACGGTGATCGCCATACCGCGGTGCGGTGCCATCCGGCGCACCAAACGCAGTGCGGTGGCCGTGAACTCGCGGGAGCGTTGTTCGCCGCCTTGTTGCTGGCGCAACGCCGCCGACAACGGGCCGGTCACTGTGTGACCCCCAGCGACTGTGATTCCACCAACTCGGCGTACAGCGGACAACTGTGCAGCAGCGTGTCGTGTGGTCCGGTCGCGACCACCGTGCCGGCGTCCAGCACCACGATCTGATCGGCAGCGGCCACCGTCGAAATGCGTTGCGCCACCACGATCACGGTGGCGGAGCCGGCGACCTCGGCCAGCTGAGCGCGCACCCGGGCGTCGGTGTGCACGTCCAGCGCGGACAGCGCGTCGTCGAACAGATAGATGTCAGGGCGGCGGATCACGGCGCGTGCGATCGCCAGCCGCTGCCGCTGCCCGCCGGAGAAGTTCGCGCCGCCCTGAGCGACCGGCATGCCCAGCCCCTCCGGATGGGCGGCGACGAAGTCGTCGGCGCACGCGACCCGCAGCGCTTCCCACATGTCGGCCTCACTGACCTCACGTCCCAGCGCCGCGCCGTACCGCAGATTGTCGGCGACCGTGCCGGAGAACAGATAGCCGCGTTGCGGGACCACGCCCAGCCGCGCCCACAATTGCTCGGTCGCCCAGTCCCGCACGTCGACGCCGTCGAGCAGAACCGCACCCGAGCTGACGTCGTACATCCGGGTGATCAGTGCGATCAGGGTGGACTTACCCGATCCGGTGCTGCCCACGATCGCGGTGGTGCTGCCCGGCTGCGCGGCAAAACTCACCCCGGACAGCACCGGGTGCTCGGCGCCCGGGTAACAGAAGCCGGCGTCGCGCAGCTCGACCAGACCGCGGGTGGCGGCGGTGGGCAGTTTCGGGACGGCGGGATCGGCGATGGCGGGCGTGCTGGCCAACACCTCGGTGATCCGTTCGGCGCACACCGTGGCGCGCGGCAAGGTGGCCATGAAGATGGTCGCCATCATCACGGCCATCAAGATCAACATGAAGTAGGACAGGAACGCGATCAGCGAACCGACCTGCATGTGCCCGGCGTCGATGCGGTGCCCACCGAACCAGATCAGCGCGACGCTGGACAGGTTGATCGTCAATGTGGTCACCGGCACCATCAGCGCCTGCCAGCGACCGGCTTCGATCGCGGTGTCGCTGAGCTCGCGGTTGGCGGCGTCGAAGCGGGCGCGTTCGAACGGCTCGGCGGCGAACGCCCGGATCACCCGGATGCCGGACAGTTGCTCGCGCATCACCCGATTGATGCCGTCGATCAGGTTCTGCAGGTTCCGGAAGATCGGCAGCAGATGCCGGATGATCCAGTAGTTCGACAGCGCGAGCACCGGCACGCTGACCATCAGCAGCCAGGACAGCCCGGCGTCCTGGTGTATCGCCATCGCAATGCCGCCGACGCACATGATCGGCGCGGTCACCAGCGTGGTGAATGTCATCTGGGCCAGCGCCTGGATCTGCTGGACGTCGTTGGTGGTCCGGGTCAGCAGCGACGGCGCCCCGAAATGTGCCCGCTCGTGCTCGGAGAAACTGGTCACGTGCTCGAACATCGCGGCCCGCAGGTCACGTCCGAAGCTCATCCCGGCCCGCGACCCGAAGTACACCGCGCCCACCGCGCAGGCCACCTGCAGTGCCGTGATCACCAGCATCAGCGCGCCGAGCCGCACGATCGTGCCGGTGTCGCCGACGGCTACGCCGTCGTCGATGATCGCCGCGGTGATGGTCGGCAGGTACAGCGTGGCCAGCGTGCTGATCACCTGCAGCGTCATCACCACTGCCACCAGACCGCGGTAGGGCCCGACGTACTGTCGCAGCAGGGCCCAGAGCATCTGGTTACTGTCGCACAGCCACTCGATGGCCCGGCGCCGCTACAGTGCATGCTGTGAGCAGAAAAGTGCTGGCGGCCACCGTACTGATGCTCAGCGCCGCGTTGACGATCTCCGGATGCTCTGATGACGGTGGCTCCACCGAAACGCCCGGATCGGACTCGACCCCGCAGGCCGGTCCGGCGCAGCACGGGCCGACCTTCCCGGAGTGCGGCGGAATCAGCGATGCGACCGTGATGCAACTGACCGAGGTGCCGGGCCTGGTGAACACCGCCAAGACCTCGGTTGGCTGCCAGTGGCTGGTCGGCGGTGGCGTGATCGGACCGCACTTCTCGTTCACGTCGTTCCGCGGCAGCCCGATCGGTCGGGAACGCAAGACCGAGGAACTCACCCGGGACCGGGTCGAGGACATCACCATCGAGGGCCAGTCCGGTTTCATCGCGATCCTCGGCGACAGCCTGTGTGAGATCGGCATCCAGTTCGACGACGACTTCATCGAATGGTCGGTCAGCTTCGCCGAAGAGCCGCACCCGGACACCTGCGAGGTGGCCAAAGAGTTGACCCGCCAGTCGATCGTGAACGCGAAATGAGAACAGCCGTGCGTCAACGTGTGCTCTTGGGTGCGGTCGCCCTGTTATCCACCACCGCGGTGCTGATCGGGTGCAGCCAAACCGTGGACGGCACGGCCGTGCGCGCCGGAGCCGGCGAACGCAACAACCGGTCCCAAGAGGACTACCCCAACCTGCAGAAGGAATGCGACGTCCTGACCGACGAGATGCTCGCCGAAACGGTCGGCGCCGAAGAGGGCGCCATCCAGGGCACCTTCGTCGGCGCGGTCTGCCGCTGGCAGGCGGCCAACCCGGCCGGCCTGATCGACATCACCCGGTTCTGGTTCGAGCAGGGCAGCCTGGACAACGAGACCCGGGTCGCGCAGGAGATGGGCTACCAGATCGAGGACCGCGCGGTCGCCGGTGTGCGCTCGATCGTGATGCGGACCAACGACCCCAACGGTGCGTGCGGGGTGGCCAGCGATGCTGCCGGTGTGGTCGGGTGGTGGGTCAACCCGCAAGCCCCGGGCATCGATGCGTGCGGTCAGGCGCTGAAATTGATGGAACTCACGCTGGCCACCAACGCCTGACGGACCCGGCAGTCCGGCGTCGGTCCGGACCCGGCGGCGTCGTCGGGCTCAGCGGGGCACGTGGAAGGCCACCAGCGCCGCGCTGCCGAGCCGCAGCTGCGACCACGGGCCGTCGAAGCGCAGCACCGCCATTCCCGACGTCGGGTATTTCATCGAGATGTCCTCGGCCGCGGTGATGTTGGTCTCCGGGCCCTGGGCCGCCAAACCCAGCGCCAGCGACGACATCGCCGGTTCGTGTCCGATCACCAGCAGGGTGCGCGGCGCGAAGCCGAAGCTGGCGTCGGCGGCGTTGATCGCCGCGATGATCGTGCCCGGGGTGGCGCCGTAGAGATCCTCGGCGTAATGCACCGGCGCCTCGATCTTGGTGCGCGCCAAGGTCTGGCGGGTCCGGACCGCGGTCGAACACAGCACCGCGTCCACCGGCGGCTGCAGCCCGGCACCGGACCGCAGCCACTCACCGGCCAAGGCGGCCTCGCGCTCACCGCGTTCGGCCAGCGGACGGTCTTGGTCGGGCACGTCGTCGGGATAGGCGGACTTGGCGTGCCGCAGCAACACCAGGGTCCGTCGTTCGTCACTCACCCGGTCAGGTTAGTGGACAGACAACGCCACCGCGCACATGCCGGGTCAGGTCCCCGAAGTTGTCGGTGCCCCGCCATACACTCGCGTCGTCGCAGGATTGGGCACGCAACAGAAGGGGGCAGGCATGCGGTTTCTGCACACTGCGGACTGGCAGTTGGGCATGACGCGGCACTTTCTGGAGGGCGAGGCCCAACCCCGGTATTCCGCGGCCCGACGTGACGCGGTGGCCGCGCTGGGTGCCCTGGCCGCCGAGACCGGCGCGGAGTTCGTGGTGGTCGCCGGCGATGTGTTCGAGGACAACCACCTCGATCCGCGCGTGGTGCACCAGTCGCTGGAGGCGATGCGGGGCATCGGGGTGCCGGTGTACCTGCTGCCCGGCAACCACGACCCGTTGGACGCCTCGTCGGTGTACACCAGTGCGTTGTTCCGCGCCGAGTGCCCCGAGCACGTCGTGGTGCTCGACGACGTCGGCCCGCACCAGGTGCGCCCCGGTGTGCAGATCGTGGCAGCGCCGTGGCGCTCCAAGCGGCCCACCACCGACCTGGCCGCTGCCGCCATCGCGGATCTGCCGGCCGACGGCGCCACCCGCATCCTGGTCGCACACGGTGGGGTGGACATCCTGGATCCCGACCCCACCCGGGTGTCGCTGATCTCGACGGCAGCCCTGCACGAGGCGTTCGAACGCGGCGCCCTGCACTATGTGGCGTTGGGCGACAAGCACTCTCGCACCCAGGTCGGTGACAGCGGCCGGATCTGGTACTCGGGTTCACCCGAGGTCACCAACTACGACGACGTCGAGGCCGATCCCGGCCACGTGCTGCTGGTCGACATCGACGAGGGTGACCCGGCCCGGCCGGTCACGGTGCAGGCGCATCGGGTGGGGCGGTGGAAGTTCGCCACACTGCACCGCCAGATCGACGACGACCGCGACATCGCCGATCTGGACCTCAACCTGGATCTGATGCCGGACAAGGACCGCACCGTGGTGCGGTTGGCGCTCACCGGAACGTTGACCGTCACCGACCGGGCCGCGTTGGATGCCTGCCTGGATCGGTACGCCCGATTGTTCGCCTGGCTGGGCACCTGGGAGCGGCATTGCGACTTGGTGGTGGCCCCGGCCGACGGCGAGTTCACCGACCTGGGCATCGGCGGTTTCGCGGCCAGCGCGGTCGAAGAACTGGTGTCCACCGCACGCTGCGACGACCCGGGCAGCGCACAAGACGCCCAAGGCGCCCTGGCGCTGCTGCTGCGTCTCACCGGTCCCAAGGCGGGTGCAGCGTGAGACTGCATCGCCTGGTCCTGGCCAACTATCGCGGAATCGACTACCGCAGCATCGAGTTCGCCGACACCGGCGTCACGGTGGTGTCGGGTGCCAACGAGATCGGCAAGTCCTCGATGATCGAGGCGCTGGACCTGCTGCTGGAGGCCAAGGACCGGTCCAGCAAGAAGGACGTCAAACAGGTCAAACCCACACACGCCGACGTGGGTTCCGAGGTGACGGCCGAAATCAGCACCGGTCCATACCGATTCGTCTATCGGAAACGCTTTCACAAGAAGTGCGAGACCGAGCTCACGGTGCTGGCGCCAGCGCGCGAACAACTCACCGGGGACGAGGCGCACGAACGGGTGCGGGCCATGCTCGACGAAACCGTGGACACCGGCTTGTGGCAGGCGCAGCGCGTACTGCAGGCCGGTTCCACCACGGCCGTCGAACTGTCCGGCTGCGATGCGCTGTCCAAGGCCCTCGACATCGCCGCGGGGGATTCGGCGACCGCCGGCCTGTCCGGCGCCGAACCGGCCCTGATCGAGCGGATCGACGCCGAGTACGCCAAGTACTTCACCGGGACCGGCCGTCCCACCGGGGAGTGGTCGGCCGCGGTCAAACGTCTCGCCGAAGCCGAAGCGCAGGTGACCCGCTGTAAGGCCGCCGTCGCCGAGGTCGAAGACCGGGTCGCCGCGCACGCCCGGCTGTCGGCCGAACTGGCCGAACTCGAAACTCAACGCGAGACGGTGAGCACCCGTCGGCAGGCCGCCGAGCTGGCCGCCCAAGTGATCGCCCGGCTGGCAGATCAGTTGCGCCAGGCCCAAACCGAGGCCGCTGCCCAGGAAGCGCGCAGCACCGCGGCGGCAGCCGCCCGGCAGGACCGGCAGGCGGCCTGCACCGCGGTGCAGACCCGTGCTGCTGCGCTGACCGAGGCCGAAACCGAGGCAGCCGCAGCGCTGGAAGCCGAAACCCTGGGCCGCCAAGTGCTCGAAGCCGCCCGGGCCACCGAGACCGAAGCCGCCCAGGCCGTCGAGCAGGCCGAACAGCGGCTGGCCGCAGCCCGCACCGTTCTCGGCGAGCTGGGCGCGCGCGATGAAGCGCACCGGCTGACTCAGCGGCTGGACCGGATCGACCGCACCGCAACCGAATTGGAGCGGGTGCGCGCTGAACTGGCCGACATCGCGCTGACCGAGCAGCTGGTCCGGGACATTGAGCGAAGCGCTACTGAGCTCGACGTTGCGCAGGGTCAGGTCGACCTGGTCGCCGCCAACGTCGAATTCACCGCACTCGGTGAACTGGCGCTCGAGGTCGGCGGCCAGCACGTAGCGCTGGCGCCCGGGCAGAGCTGGTCGCTGGCAGCGACCGAACCCGCGCAGGTCACCATCCCCGGCGCCCTGGTGGTTCGCATCGCACCCGGCGCCACCGCGCTGGACTCGCAGGCCCGACTGGCGGCAGCCGAACAGCGGATGGCCGATCTGTTGGCCGCCGGCGCGGTCGCCGACCTCGACGAAGCCCGCCGGGTCGATCAGCGCCGCCGCGAATTGGTCACTCGCCGAGGCGAACTGGACGCCACCCTGACCGGGATCTGCGGCGATGACGACGTCGACGCGCTGCGCCGCCGCGCCGCCGAGCTCGGCCCCGGCGCCGCCGTCGACCCCGAAGAACTCAGCGCGGCGCGCGCCGAGCTGACCGATGCCGAGACTGCCTGCCGGCAGGCGCGCACCGACTGTGAAACCCAGCGCAAGGTGGCTGCCGCGGCGACAACTCAACTCGGCGAACGGGAAATCCGGGCCACGGTGGCGCGTGAGCGGGTACAGGCCGCGGCCGACGAACTGCAAGCCGTGACCGATCAGCTCGCTCGCGCGCGCGAACAGGCCACCGACGAAGAGTTGGCCGCGGCCGCCGAAGCCGCCGAGGCGGCGACCCAGCAGGCGCGGCAGCGGGTCACCGAGTTCTCCGATCAGGTGGCCCAAGCCGGGCCGGAAGCCGTCGAAGCCGAGCTGGGTGCGGCGCGTGCCGCCGATGAAACCTTGCAGCAGCGACTCGACGACGCGGCGCGCGCCCTGCGGGACATCGAAGTCGCGTTGACGGTGTTCGGCACTGAAGGCCGCACCGGCCAGCTCGACGCGGCCAGGATCGAACGCGAGCATGCCCGGGCGGCCCATGACCGCCTGCAGCGTCGGGCGCGGTCGGTGCAGACCCTGCGCGCGGTGATGACGCGGCACCGCGACGACACCCGGCGCAAGTACGTCGAACCGTTCCGCGTCGAGGTGGAACGGTTGGGCCGCACCGTATTCGGCCCCAGTTTCGAGATCGAAGTGGACAGCGACCTGCGGATCAGCAACCGGACGCTGGATGGTCGCACGGTGCCGTATGAGTCGCTGTCGGGTGGGGCGCGCGAGCAGTTGGGCATCGTGGCCCGATTGGCAGTCGCGGGTCTGGTCGACCAGCAGGATTCGGTGCCGGTGCTGATCGACGATGCTCTCGGCTTCTCCGATCCGGAACGGCTGGCCAAGATGGCCGCGGTGTTCGACCAGGTCGGTGCCGACGGGCAGGTGATCATCCTGACCTGCTCGCCGGACCGGTACCAGGGTGTCGACGCGGCGCACCGGGTGGTGCTGGCCTAGCCGAAGGTGGTGTCGCGGCCGCAGTGCTGCGGCCTGCGCCGCCGGCTGCGCAAGGGACAATGAACCAACCATGACCCTGAATTCCTGGACCCGCTGGGTACACGACCGCCTGGCAGCACTGCCCGGGGTGCGCTCGGTGCGCCGACCGGTGACCCCCGGCAGCGACGAGCACTTCGATCTCTACTACGTGCGCAGCGGTCCACCCTCACCGCGTCCACTGCTGTTGATCCCGGGCGGGCCCGGCGTTGCGTCCATCGCGATGTACCGGGGCCTGCGTAAGCAAGCCGCCAAACGTGGAATCGATGTGCTGATGGTCGAACACCGCGGCGTCGGGATGTCCCGCCACGATGATGCCGGCGTCGACCTGCCGCCCTCGGCGATCAGCGTGCAGCAGGTGATCGACGACCTCGCCGCGGTGCTCGACGACGTCGGGGTCGAGCAGGCCGTCGTCTACGGCACCTCCTACGGCAGCTACCTGGCCGCGGGGATGGGTGTGCGGCACCCGAGTCGGGTCGGTGCCATGGTGCTGGACTCACCGGTGCTGTCGGCCCACGACATGGAGGCGATCCGCAAGGCGGTACGCGAGTTGATGTTGCACGGGCAACTGGCGCCCAGGGTGCAGCGCCTGCTCGATGCCGGGCTGATGACCCCGGGCAATGGCCAAACCGCGATGATCAGCTACGGCTTGGGTGGCATCGAGTTGCTCGGCCGCCAGTTGGACCTGCTGGCCGCTGGGCACACCCTGGTCTGGCGCAGCGTGTCCTGGCTGTACGACATGACCCAGCGAAAGGCGCCGTACCACAACGAAATCGACCTGGTCGGCCGGATTGCGTTCCGCGAACTCGACTATCTGGGCGAGCCGGACGGACTACCGCTGGACCCGTCCGAGATGGTGCGCCCGATGGCGCAGCAGATGCCCGGCCCGATACCGGAATTCGAGTCCGAGCCCTATGACCTGGTCGCCGAGATGCCGAGCTTCGACTGGCCCACCGTGGTGATCTCCGGGGGCTGCGACCTGGTCACGCCGCCGTCGGTGGCCGAAGAGGTCGCGGACCTGATCCCGGCGGCGACCCTGTTGGCATTACCGACCGCGACGCACAGCGCTCTGGACACCCGACCACGGGCAGCGCTGGCCATCGCGCAGTCCGTCCTGGCCGGGCAGATCGGCGACCTCAGAACGCGCGCAACGCAACTCGATGCGCTGCCGGGCAGCGCACTGCTGGCTGCGGCAGTGGCCGTGGTGCGGGCAGTGACCGCCGTGCAGCACCGGTGGCTGGTCCGCCCGGACCGCTCGGTTACTGCATGAAGCCGATCGCGGTGTACTTCAGGTCGCCGATCCCGGCCGGACCGTAGTTGGCCAAGTTGCTGCGCACCGCGAGGTTGCCCGGCGATTGGAACAGCGGCAGGCTGAACGTCAGGCCCCAGATCAGTTGGTCTGCCTCGTTGGCGAGTTCGCGCGCCTTGCCGGGATCCAGTTCGGACAGCGTTTCTTCGATCTTGGCGTCGAGTTCCGGGCTGCCGATCTTGCCGTAGTTGCTTTCGCCTTGCGAGGCATAGATCTGGGTCAGGCCGGCGAGCGGGAAGGCGTCTCCACCCCAGGCGAACTGCACGATGTCGAAGTTGCCGGGCGTCACGTAATCCTTGAACAGCGAGCCGCCGGGCACCGGGACCAACTCCAGATTGACCCCGATCTGCGCGAGTTGGTTCTGCGCCACCTGCCCGATCTGGCGGGTGCTGACACCGTCGTAGAAGACGTCACGAATCTTCAGTTGGCGGCCGTCTTTTTCGCGGAACTGACCGTTGAGCTTCCAGCCCAGCTCGTCGAGTTCACGCCGGGCGGCCTCCTGGTCGAACGCGACGCTGTTGTCCTGGTAGCCCTCCTGGCCGGCCAAGTAGATGTGGTTGTTCAGCGGAGTCGGGTTGTTGACCAGGCCGCGCTGGGACACCGAGGCGATGGCCTGGCGGTCGATGCCCTTGGCGATGGCCGCGCGCAGTTGCGGATCGCTGAGCAGAGAGCCGGGGGCGCCGTTGAAGGTGATGTGATACCAACTCGGGGCCGGGGCGTGCCGGATGGTCACGCCGGGGGTGTTGCGCGCGTTGGTCAACTCGTCGAGGGTGCCCAGTCCGACCGCGTCCAGGGCATCGTTCTGCAGGGCCGGGACCTTGGCGGCGTCGTCGAGCACGGTGTAGGTGATGCTGTCCAGCAGCGGCTTGTCGCCCCACCATTTGGGGTTGGGGCCCAAGATGATTCGCTGTGCGGTGCGGTCGATGTCAGTGATGATGAACGGACCCGCCGACGGCGGCGGACCGTTGAGGAAGCCCCGGTTGAACGCCTCCGGCGTGCCGGTCAGGGCTTTGGGGAACAGCATGCTGTTACCTGCGAACATCCCCTTCCAGTCGGCGTAGTGCTGGGCGAACGTGATCACGGCCTGCCGTTCGTCCGCACCCTGGGTGACCGACTCCACGCGTTCGCTGCCGTTGGGCGCGGCGTATTGGTACTCCGGGTCTTTGCCGCTGGTGGCGTGGATCTGGGCGGCGATGTCTTCCCAGGTGATCGGGGTGCCGTCGGACCACACCGCCTTGGGGTTGATGGTGTAGGTGACCACCTGCGGGTCGGCGCTGGTCAGTTCGACATTGGTGAAGTAGTCGCTGTTGACCGTCATCTCGCCGTTGGGCGAGATGAAGAAGGCGCGCGGCAGGGTGGCCTTGTACATCGCACCGATCTCGCCCAGGTTGCCGTCGATGTGCAAATTGTTGAAGTTCGACGGGAAACCGGAGAGCGCCAGCCGCAGGTTGCCGCCTTGGCGCAGGGTGGCCGGATCCTGCGGGTTGAGGTCGGCCGTCCCGCCCAGCAGGGCGTCGCCGGCGGCCGGCGGGACGTCGTCGGAGCGGGAACAGCCGGACAGCAGCAAACCCGCGCAGAGCAGCACGGCGGTGATACGGCGCAACGTCATGCCGACCGATCCTACGGCGACGACTATGCCGAGGGCGGAACGAGCGGGGAGGAGTGTCGTCAGCGGGCGCGGCCGGTGTCTCTCCCGGCGCCTGGGACCGCGGCCAGCAGCGTGCGGGTGTACTCATGCTGCGGATCGGCGAAGACCGCATCGGCCGCACCCTGCTCGACGATCGACCCCCGGTACATCACCGCGACGTGGTGCGCCATGTGCTTGACCACCGACAGATCGTGCGAGACGAACAGATAACTGAGCCCCAGCTGCTGCTGCAGATCGAGCAGCAGGTTCAAGACCCCGGCCTGAATCGACACGTCGAGCGCCGACACCGGTTCGTCGAGCGCGATGATCTTGGGCCGCAATGCCAGCGCGCGGGCGATCCCGATCCGTTGTTTCTGGCCGCCGGAGAACTCGGTGGGGTAGCGGTTGGCGTCGGCCTGGTTCAAGCCGACCAGGCCGAGTAGCTCACTGACCCGCTCCCGGGTGCCGGTCCTGTCGTAACCGTTGGCTTCCAGCGGTTCGGCCAGCACCTCGTACACCGGCAGCCGCGGATCCAGCGAGGCTGCCGGATCCTGGAACACCACCTGCAGGTCACTGCGCAACGCGCGGTGCTCGGCGCGGGTCAAGGCGGCGACGTCGTGGCCCAGCACCTCGATGGTCCCGGACTGCGGCGCGCTCAGGTCGAGGATCTGGTGCAGCGTGGTCGACTTGCCCGAACCTGATTCCCCGACGATGCCCAAGGTCTGCCCGGCCGGCACGTCGAAACTCACCCCGTCGACCGCACGCACCTCGCCGATGGCGCGGCGAAACACCACGCCCTTGGTCAGCTTGAAGGTCTTGACCAGGTCACGTACCCGCAGCACGGGCTCGCGTGACGTGTCCTCGACGACGGTTTCGGCGACCTCCGGCACACCGTAGATCTCGGCCGCGCTGCGCCCGACGACGTGTTCGGTGCGGATGCACGCGGCCCGATGGTCGACGTCGACTTCCACCAGTGCGGGCTCGGCGGCTCGGCACTCATCGATCACCAGCGGGCAGCGCGGTGCGAACGGGCAGCCGGGCGGTAACCCGACCATCGACGGCGGCGCACCCGGAATCGGCACCAGTCGGGTGCCGCGGGGCGCGTCCAGGCGGGGCACCGAGCCCAGCAGCCCGGCGGTGTAGGGCATCCGTCGGTCGGTGTAGAGCGTGCTCACGGTTGCGGTTTCGACGGCCCGGCCGGCGTACATCACCACGGCACGGTCGGCGAATTCGGCGACCACCCCGAGGTCGTGGGTGATGATCAGCACGCCGGCTCCGGTGACGTCGCGCGCCGTGCGCAGCACGTCGATGATCTGGGCCTGCACCGTGACGTCGAGCGCGGTGGTGGGCTCATCGCAGATCAGCAGGTCGGGGTCGTTGGCGATCGCGATGGCGATCACCACGCGTTGCCGTTCGCCGCCGGACAATTCGTGCGGGAAGGCCTTGGCGCGCTGGTCGGGCTGTTTGATGCCGACCAGTTCGAGCAGTTCCACCGCGCGCTTGCCGGCTTCGGCCTTGCTGACCTCGCGGCGGTGCACCGTGATGGCCTCGGCGATCTGGTCTCCCACGGTGTAGACCGGGGTCAGTGCCGACATCGGATCCTGGAACACCATGCCGATCCGGTTGCCCCGCACCCGGGACAGCGCGGCATCGGACTGGCCGAGGAGTTCCTGGCCATCCAACCGCACCGAACCCGACACCTCGGCGTACTCGGGCAGCAGCCCGATGGTCGCCATCGCGGTGGCCGACTTCCCGGAACCGGATTCGCCGACGATCGCCACCACCTCGCCGGACGACACTTGCAGATCCAGCCCGCGAACCGCGGTGACCGGTTCGTCCTCGGTGGGAAAGGTGACGCGCAGATCGCGCAGTTCGAGCAGCGGACTCATCGGGCCGCCTTCCGCCTGGTCCGGCGCAGACCGCTGGAACCGGGGTCGACGGCGTCGCGCAGCCCGTCCCCGATCAGGTTGGCGCAGAACACGATGAGCACCAGGCAGCCGGCCGGGAACAGGAACACCCAGGGGAACGTCGTCGCCGAGCCGGAACCGTCGGCGATCAGGGTGCCCAACGAGACGTCCGGGGGCTGCACCCCGAATCCGAGGAAGCTCAATCCAGTTTCGGCCAGGATCGCCAGCCCGACGTTCAAGGTGGTGTCGATGATCAGGATGGACGCCACGTTGGGAAGGATGTGCCGGGTGATGATCTTGTAGCTGGGCACGCCCATGTACCGTGCCGCGACGACGAATTCGCGTTCCCGCAGGCTCATCGTCAGACCGCGCACCATGCGTGAGCTGATCATCCAGCTGAACGCGGCCAGCAACATGATCAGCACCAAGATGCCGCCGCCGTCCCGCACCAGCGGAGTGGTGATCGCGATCAGGATGAACGACGGCACCACCAGCAGCAGGTCCACCACCCACATCAAGGTCGCGTTGCGCCAGCCGCCGAAGTAGCCGGCCGTGGCGCCGACGGCGGCCGCGATCGCCGTCGAGATCACCGCGACGCACAGACCGATCAGCATCGACTTCTGCATACCGCGCAGCGTCATCGCCAACAGGTCCTGACCCAGCGCGTTGGTGCCGAACCAGTGCTCCGGGCTCGGCGGCTGCTGCAACGCGTAGTAGTCCAGGTCGGTGTAGGACCAGGGCAGCAGCGGCGGCAGCGCGTAGCAGCCGATGAACATCGCCACCAGCAGCACGGTGGCCACCACTGCGGGTCGGTTGCGCAGGAACCGGCGCCACACCAGCGCGCGGCGCGACGTGAACGTGGCGGCCGCCTCGGGCTCGGGTGCGATCAACTCGGGTTCGGTCATGTCACCCGTACCCGAGGATCGAGGGCCGCGTAGACCACGTCGGACAGCAGACCGGCCAGCAGAATCGTGACGGCCGAGAACATCGTGATCGCGGCCGTGACGTTGGTGTCCTGGTTGGCGATGCCCTGGACCACCCACTCACCGATGCCGTGCCAACCGAAGATCTTCTCGACGAACACCGCTCCGGTGACCAGCGCGCCGACACCGTAGGCGAACAGCGTTGCCATCGGGATCAGCGCGGTACGCAGACCGTGTTTGAACAGCGCCTGGCGCCGGGTCAATCCCTTGGCGCGTGCGGTGCGGATGAAGTCTTGGCCCAGCACGTCGAGCATGGCGTTGCGTTGATAGCGGCTGTAGCCGGCAATCGATCCCAGCGCCAGGGTCAAGGTGGGCAACACCAGGTGCTGCATCCGATCCACGAACTGATTCCAGGCGCCGCGGACCGGAACCAGCGAGGTTTCTCCGGTGTACTCGAACAACTTGAATCCGAGTATCGAATTGACTTGCAGGCCAATCAAAATCAGCAGGTACGCGATGACGAAGGTGGGGATGCTCAGGATCAGCAGAGACAGCGAAGTGATCACCCGGTCGGATAATCGGTACTGCCGGATCGCGCCCCAGGCCCCGATCACCACGCCGATCACGGCGCCGACCACCGAGCCGATCACCACCAGTCGCAGGCTGACGCCAACCCGGCGCCACAGCTCGTCGGAGACCGGCTGACCCGCCACCGTGGTGCCGAAATCACCGCGCACCACACCGGAGGCCCAGTGCGCGTAGCGCACCGGAATCGGCTTGTCCAGGTCGAGCTCGGCGGCCTTGGCGTCGATCACGGCTTGGGTGGGCCGCGGGTTGCGCTGCATCAGGCTGTCCAACGGCGAGAACACCGCCGAGGTCAGCGAGAAAGTCAGAAACGATGCCAGGAACAGCAGCACCGCGTAGTTGAGCAGTCGGCGCAGGAGAAAGCGGATCATGCCCCGCTCTCCGTCTGCCGCATGCGACACAGCGTAGGAGATCTGGGTGGGTGCGCCCGGTAACGACCCGGAGCTGACCCACAGCCGGCATCCAGCCGACCACCAGGATCACCGGGTTGACTGAAGGCCGTGCGGGCTCGATGCGGCGCTCGCCCGTCGACTCGTCCGCATTTCCGATTGGAGCAACCCGTGACTTCGTTGTTGACCCATCAGGCCCCGCACCGACGAAAGCTCGCCGCCGTCGTCGGTGCGGGTGCCGCGCTGGTATTGGGCACGCTCGCCCTCACCCACCCGCAACCCGCGGATGCAGACCTGCAGGCCAAGAAGGTCGACCACCACCTGCACCTGGGCGGGCAGATCACCACGACCGTGGACGAGCCCACCACGTTGTCGGTAACCAAGGCAGTCCCTCCGGTCAAGGCGACTCAGTTCGGCAAGGCCTGAGGTTTGGCGGCCGTTTCGACCGGCTAACCGACATCGGCGAGGGGAGTCCTGGTGCGCGTTGCAGGACGCCCATCCGAGCTGAAACGGAGTAGTCGACATGAAACGAACAGCTGAACCCACCGGGCGGGGCGGACTCCAGATCTGGGCGGCCGTCGCCGGCGGTGCCGCCGTCGTTGCGATGGCGGCCTGGGGGGCCGGCGGCGCCCCCTCGGACGCCACCGTGATCTCAGAGCCGGCGGCGACGACGTCGTCGACCACCGAGGAAGAGTCGCCGCAGACCATCACCAAGAGCACGGCGCCGTCCACGTTGGAGACGACGATGGCCACGCCCGAGATCACCACCACCCCGACATCGGCCGAGCCGGGCTGACCAGATCTGGCGGTTTGCATCACCGCGAGCGAAGCGCCCGGTTGACGGCCGAGATACCGGTAGCGTCGGCGTGGGGAGTGTGACCGACGAATATCTGGCCAACAACGCAAAGTACGCCGAAAACTTCTCCGGGCCGCTACCGCTGCCGCCGAGCAAGCACGTCGCGGTGGTGGCGTGCATGGATGCCCGCCTGGACGTGTACCGGGCGCTGGGGATCGCGGAGGGGGAAGCGCACGTCATCCGCAACGCCGGCGGGGTGATCACCCACGATGAGATCCGCTCGCTGGCGATCAGCCAGCGGCTGCTGGGCACCCGCGAGATCATCCTGATCCACCACACCGACTGCGGCATGCTGACCTTCACCGACGACGAGTTCAAGAAGTCGATCCAGGAGGAGACCGGTATCAGACCGGAGTGGGCGCCCGAGGCGTTCCCGGATCCCGAGGAGGACGTGCGCCAGTCGCTGCGCCGGATCGAGGCCAGCCCGTTCGTGACCTTGCACACCTCGCTGCGTGGCTTCGTGTTCGACGTGGCAACCGGCAAGCTCAACGAGGTCACCGTCTAGCTCGTGATTTCGGTGCGTTTGGGGGGCGTGACAGCCCCTGGGCGCACCGAAATTGAAGGTTGACAGGGCCGGAATCGGGCTGGCAAACTCGTCTGGACCCTTTAATTTGGTCAAAGTTACCAACTTTACGAGGAATCCCCGATTCTATGACCAGACAGCTCACCCAGCCGGCGCCCGGGCAGTACGAACTCAGCCAACTGCGCGCGCTGGAAGCCGAAGCCATCCACATCTTCCGTGAGGTCGCCGCCGAGTTCGAACGTCCCGTGTTGCTGTTCTCCGGCGGCAAGGACTCGATCGTCATGCTGCACCTGGCGATCAAGGCGTTCGCTCCGGGCCGGTTGCCGTTCCCGGTCATGCACGTCGACACCGGGCACAACTTCGACGAGGTGCTCTCCACCCGCGACTTCCTGGTCGAGAAGTACGGTCTGCGGTTGGTGGTCGCCAGCGTGGAAGAGGACATCGAGGCCGGTCGCGTGGTGGACAACGGTCCGTCGCGCAACCCGCTGCAGACCGTGACGTTGCTGCGCGGAATCCGGGAGAACAAGTTCGACGCCGCGTTCGGTGGCGCTCGCCGGGACGAGGAGAAGGCGCGCGCCAAGGAGCGCGTGTTCAGTTTCCGCGACGAGTTCGGCCAGTGGGATCCCAAGGCGCAGCGGCCCGAGCTGTGGAACCTCTACAACGGCCGGCACCGCAAGGGTGAGCACATCCGGGTGTTCCCGCTGAGCAACTGGACCGAGTACGACATCTGGGCCTACATCGGCGCCGAGGACATCACGCTGCCGGCGATCTACTACGCGCACCAGCGTCAGGTGTTCCGCCGCGACGGCATGCTGCTGTCGGTGCACGAGCACATGACCCCGCGCGACGACGAAGAAGTCTTCGAAGCCACGGTGCGCTTCCGCACCGTCGGCGACGTCACCTGCACCGGCTGCGTGGAATCCACCGCGGCCACCGTCGACGACGTGATCGCCGAGACCGCGCTGTCCCGGCTCACCGAGCGTGGCGCCACCCGCGCCGATGACCGGATCTCCGAGGCCGGCATGGAAGACCGCAAACGACAGGGCTACTTCTGATGAGCACCAATACCACCCTGCTGCGCATCGCGACCGCCGGTTCGGTCGACGACGGCAAGTCCACCCTGATCGGCCGGCTGCTGTATGACTCCAAGGCCGTGATGGAGGACCAGCTGGCTGCCGTCGAGCGCACCTCGGTGGAGCGCGGCCACGACTACACCGACCTGGCGCTGGTGACCGACGGGCTGCGCGCCGAGCGCGAGCAAGGCATCACCATCGACGTGGCGTACCGCTACTTCTCCACGGCCAAGCGGAAATTCATCATCGCCGACACCCCGGGACACATTCAGTACACCCGCAACATGGTGACCGGTACCTCGACTGCGCAGCTGGCCATCGTGCTGGTGGATGCGCGGCACGGACTGCTCGAGCAGTCCCGGCGGCACGCCTTCCTGGCCTCGCTGCTGGGCGTGCAGCACATCGTGCTCGCGGTCAACAAGATGGACCTGATCGACTGGGACCGGGAACGTTTCGAGGCGATCCGCGACGAGTTCCACGCGTTTGCGGCCCGCCTGGACATCCACGACGTCACCACCATCCCGTTGTCCGCGCTCAAGGGTGACAACGTGGTGACCAAATCGGACCAGACCCCCTGGTACGACGGACCGGCCCTGCTGCACCACCTCGAGGAGGTCTACATCGCCGGTGACCGCAACCTGGTCGACGTGCGTTTCCCGGTGCAGTACGTGATCCGTCCGCAGACCCATGAGCACGCCGACCATCGCAGCTACGCCGGCACCGTGGCCGGCGGCGTGCTGCGCCCCGGCGATGAAGTGGTGGTGCTGCCCAGCGGTAAGACCAGTCAGATCACCGCGATCCACGGCACCACCGGTTTGGTCGACGAAGCCTTCCCGCCGATGGCGGTGTCGATCAGCTTGGCTGACGACATCGATATCAGTCGCGGCGACATGCTGGCCCGGCCGCACAATCAGCCCACCGCCACAAAGGAATTCGACGCCACGGTGTGCTGGATGTCCGATGACTCCGCGTTGGAGCCGGGCCGCGAGTACTTGATCAAGCACACCACCCGTAGCACCCGGGTGCGGGTGAGCGCGCTGGACTACCGACTCGATGTCAACACCTTGCATCGCGACAAGAGTGCAACGGCGTTGAAGCTCAACGAACTTGGCCGCGTGACGCTGCGCAGCCAGGCCCCGCTGCTGCTCGACGAGTATGCGCGCAACACCGCGACCGGATCGTTCATCCTGATCGACCCGGACACCAACGTCACGGTGGCGGCCGGCATGGTGCGTGACACCACTCCGGCGGCCAAGCGCGCCGCCAGCCCGAATGCCGTGCGGCACCAGTCGTTGGTCACCGCCCAGGATCGGCTCACCAAGGGGCGGACCGCGTGGTTCACCGGTTTGTCCGGTTCGGGCAAGTCGTCGATCGCCGTGCTGGTCGAGCAGAAGCTACTCGAATTGGGTCGTCCGGCATACATTCTCGACGGTGACAACCTGCGGCACGGGCTCAACGCCGACCTCGGCTTCTCGATGGACGACCGGGCCGAGAACCTGCGTCGGTTGGCCCACATCGCGACGTTGATGGCCGATGCCGGCCTGACCGTGCTGGTGCCGGCGATCAGCCCGCTCGAAGAGCATCGTGAGCTGGCGCGTCAGGTGCACGCCGATGCCGGGGTGGACTTCTTCGAAGTCTTCGTCGACACGCCGCTGGCCGACTGCGAGGCGCGAGATCCCAAGGGCCTCTATGCCAAGGCGCGCGCCGGCGAGATCACCCACTTCACCGGGATCGACAGCCCGTATCAGCGGCCCAAGAACCCGGACCTGCGGTTGACCCCGGAAGTCGCGCTCGACGAGCAGGCTCAGCTGGTGGTGGATCTGCTCGGTGACCGCGCGTGAACGACCATCAGCTGGCAGCTGATCTCGCCACTCGTGCCGGTGAAGTTCTGCTCGGCATCCGCGCCGAACTGTCGCACGCGACCGGCGTCGAGCGTAAGGCCGCCGGCGACCAGCAGGCGCACGACTTCCTGATGGCGGCCCTGGCGAAGGAGCGTCCGTCGGACGCGGTGCTGTCCGAGGAGGGCATCGACGATCCGGTGCGACTCAGTGCGCGACGCGTGTGGATCGTCGATCCGCTTGACGGCACCCGCGAGTTCTCCGAGCTGGAACGCCGGGATTGGGCCGTGCACGTGGCGCTGTGGGAGGACGGCGAATTGGTCGCCGGTGCCGTGGCGTTGCCTGCGCAGGGGCTGACCTTGTCGACGCCGATCGTGCCCGCGCCGCCGGCGCCACCGCCGCAACCGCGGATCGTGGTGTCGCGCACCAGACCGCCGGCGATCGCGCTGCAGGTGCGCGACGCCCTCGGCGGGGTTCTGGTCGAAATGGGTTCTGCCGGTGCGAAAGTGGCTTCGGTGGTGCAGGGCATCTCCGATGTCTACGTGCACGCGGGTGGTCAGTTCGAGTGGGACTCGGCCGCGCCGGTGGCGGTGGCGCGGGCGGCGGGCCTGCACACCTCGCGTATCGACGGTTCGGAACTGCGTTACAACCAGCCGGATTCCAAGTTGCCGGATCTGGTGGTGTGCCGGCCCGAGTTGGCCGAGGCGGTGCTGGCCGTCACGCGCTGAGTCGACGGTGGCTGCTGCCTTCGCCGCACTGCGGCCGCATTGGCTGCCGGTCACATATTCGGACAGGCGGCCTTGATCGCCGAAATCGACTCCCGCAACTGCTGTTGAGCGACAAAGTACTCTTTCAGCCCGGGCGGGTTGAGATTCTCGCCGTCGGCTTTCGGCATGCCCTTCAGGACGACGTCGGAGGCCGCAACCATGTCCTCCAGGTGCTGGCGCAGCCTGTGGTCCTCCAGCTTGTCGGCATTGGCCAGGATCTCCTCGAAACTCAACCCAGAAGGCTCGTAATCGGCGAGTTCTTCGGGTGAGGCGGTCGAGAGGTCAGGTTGGTTTGCGCTTCCGGGTGGGGACAGCGTCTCGGCCACCAGCTGGCAGTCGGCGCTGATCTTGGGGTTCTTCTGCTGGAGGTAGTCATCGACCGCCACATAGCCGAGTGCCAGTAGGCCGGCCAGTGCCATCGCGCCGATCACCAAACCGATCCAAATCCGCACGAGACCAAGGATATGGTCTGCCGGCGCCAGTACCCTGCAGTCATGGCTGGCCCTACCTTGCGCACCCTGACCGGACTTCCCGCCGCCCCGGAGAGCCTCGCCTCCTCGGCGCTCATCCTGATCGACTGTCAGAACACCTACACCCGCGGCGTGATGGAACTCGAAGGCGTGCAGGCCGCGCTCGACGAAGCCGCGGTGCTGTTGGAGCGGGCGCGCAGTGCCGGCATCGCGGTGATCCACATCCAGCACGACGCCGGCCCCGGCACTCCGTATGACATCCGGGACGAGATCGGCGAAATCGTCGAGCAGGTCGCTCCTCGCGAGGGCGAACCCGTCGTCGTCAAGAACTATCCGAACTCATTCGTCGGCACTGACCTGGGCGAGCGGCTGACCGCCCTGGGCGCGCACAACCTGGTGTTGGCCGGATTCATGACGCACATGTGCGTCAACTCCACCGCACGGGGCGCGTTCAACCTGGGTTACGCACCGACCGTGGTGGCCGGCGCGACCGCAACCCGGGCGCTGCCGGGCCCGGACGGCACCGAGGTGGCCGCCGCGGCGATGCAGGTCTCCAGCCTGGCTGCGCTGGCCGACATGTTCGCTGTGGTGGTTCCCGACGCAGCGGCAATCCCGGACTGACCAGCCGACAATGGCAGAATTCGCGGCATGAGGATGTCGGCGAAGGCGGAATACGCCGTGCGGGCCATGGTGCAGTTGGCCACCGCCGAACCTGGCACCGTGGTCAAGACCGACGATTTGGCCAAGGCACAGGCAATTCCGCCGCAGTTCTTGGTCGACATCCTCTCGGATCTGCGGACTGACCGATTGGTGCGCAGCCAACGTGGTCGCGACGGCGGCTACGAATTGGCCCGCCCGGCAGCAGAAATCAGCATCGCCGACGTGCTGCGCTGCATCGACGGCCCGCTGGCCAGCGTGCGCGACATCGGCCTCGGTGACCTGCCGTACTCCGGGCCGACGGCTGCGCTGACCGACGTGTGGCGGGCGCTGCGGGCCAGCATGCGCGCGGTGCTCGAGCAGACCAGCCTGGCCGACGTGGCTGCGGGGCGGCTGCCCGCGCAGGTCGCACAGTTCGCCGACGATTACCGTGAACAAGAGGCCGAGCGCGGACATCAGTCACGCGGATAGTGCTTTGCGGAGCCGGCGTTTGGCGCGCTTGCCTGCCCGTTGTGTCGGGTCGCAGCGGTCTCGGTGCTTGCGTTGCGTTGCGTCCCCGTCGCTTGGCTTTCGCGCGCGTTTTCGATGAGGCAACGAATCACCCTCTTTCTGGTGTCGAAAACTTTGGTCT
>NZ_JCALDB010000060.1:0-1171 GCF_059812645.1 Mycobacterium sp. NGS45
CAAAGGTGCTTTCGATCGGATTTGTCGTGCGTAGGTGGATCCAGTGCTCGGCGGGATAGTGGTAGAACTCCAGTAGGGTGTCCAGATCGTCGGTGATCTTGGCGACCGCCTTGGGGTACTTGGCCCCGAAGTCGACCGTGAAGGCCTTGACCGCGACCTGGGCCTTGTCGATATCCTCGGCGTTGTAGATCTCCTTGAGCGCCGACAACGCCGACGCGTGCGCTGATTTCGGCAGGGCGGCAAGCACATTGGCTTGCTTATGAAACCAGCACCGCTGTTCTTTGGTGGCCGGGAACACCTCGCGTACCGCTTTCCAGAAGCCGAGTGCGCCATCGCCGACGGCGAGCACGGGTGCGGTCATGCCGCGTCGTTTACAGTCGCGCAGCAGATCAGCCCACGACTCGGTCGATTCCCGGTAGCCGTCGGTGATCGCCACGAGCTCTTTGCGGCCGTCCGCGCGCACGCCGAGCATCACCAGCAGACACAGCTTTTCCTGGTCCAGGCGGACCTTGAGGTGGATGCCGTCGACCCACAGGTAGACGTAGTCGGTGCCCGACAGGTCCCGGGCGGCAAACGCGCGGGCCTCGTCCTGCCACTGGCTGGTCAGCCGGGTGATCGTGGTGGCCGAGAGCCCGGCACCCGAGCCCAGGAACTGCTCCAGAGCGGGGGTGAAGTCGCTGGTGGACAGCCCGTGCAGGTACAGCAGCGGCAGCACTTCGCTCATCTGCGGTGACTTGCGTGCCCAGGCCGGCAGGATCGCCGAGGAGAACCGTTTCCGTTCACCGGTGTCGGGGTCGACGCGTTTGTCGTTGACTCGCGGTGCTTTCACCTCAACTGCCCCGGCTGCCGTCAGCACCTCGCGGGCCTGGTGATAGCCGTTGCGGACCACCAGCCGATGCCCCTTCTCATCGAGCTGATCGGCGAACTGGGCCACGTAGGCGGCGACCTCAGCCTTCAACGCGGCGGCCAGCATCTGACGGGCGCCGTCGCGGACGATCTCGTCCAACAACGACCGACCAGCACCGCCAGTGCTTTCGTTGGCCTCGATGGCATCGTGAACTACGGTGAGCATGGGCGTACCTTCCCGAACCAGCGCGCCAACGCCGGCTCATGATCGGACCTTCGGATATTCAGATCATCCTCGGGAAGGTGCGCCCACTTTCACGCCCCC
>NZ_JCALDB010000061.1:0-948 GCF_059812645.1 Mycobacterium sp. NGS45
CTAGGGCGTGTCTGACAAAGGTTTCGGGTGTTATGCCGGAGGCTTGAGGTATGTCGCGGTTTCAGCTGCTTACCGATGTTCAGTGGTCGTTGATCGAGGATCTGCTTCCTGCACGTACGGGTAAGCGGGGCAGACCCTTTCAGGATGCGCGTTCGATGGTGGAAGGCATCATCTATCGGTATCGGTGCGGGATCGCCTGGCGCGACGTGCCGGAGGTGTTCGGGCCGTGGCAGTCGATCTGGACCTGGCATCGACGAATGAGTGCCGACGGCACCTGGGACATGGTGCTGGCTCGGTTGCTAGCCGCCGCCGACGAGGCCGGGATCATCGACTGGGCGGTGTCGGTGGATTCCACGATCGCCCGCGCTCACCAACATGCCACGAACATCACCCGTGACACAGGGGGCTGGGTCGAATTACACAAATCTGGCGAGCGAGCCGCCTGACCACGGCATTGGTCGCTCACGCGGCGGGTTGACCAGCAAGATCCATCACCTCGTCGACGGCCACGGACGACCGTTGGTGGTGCTCGTGAGCGCCGGCCAGGCAGGCGACGGACCAGTCCTGGAGCATTTGCTCGCCCACCTCAAAGTTGAGCGCTGCGGGCCTGGGCGGCCCCGCACCCGGCCCGATCGCCTGCGCGGAGATAAGGCCTATTCCAGCCGAGCGACCCGGCAGCGGCTGCGCCGACGAGGGATCGTCGCTGTCATTCCCGAACCGTCCGATCAGATCGGCCACCGGAAACGTCGAGGCACCCACGGCGGCCGACCGCCAGCATTCGACGCCGAGGACTACAAGGGCCGCAACGTTGTTGAACGAGGATTCAGCGTCACCAAGCAGTGGCGTGGTCTGGCCACCCGCTACGACAAACTCGCCATCGTCTACCGGGGCGCAGCGGTCCTACGGGCCATCACACTCTGGCTACCGCATTTATCAGACACGGCCTAG
>NZ_JCALDB010000062.1:0-848 GCF_059812645.1 Mycobacterium sp. NGS45
GTCGCCGGCCAGATACTTGCGGACCGTTTTACGGTCGAAGCCGGTGTGGCGGGCGATCGCAGAGATCGTCCAACCACGTTTACGTAGGGCGTGTACTTCCATGTCGTCCTCCCATGTGAGCATGAGAAAGCGGGCCTCCTTCGACTGGAGCTGTTGGCGTCAGACACCAGCAGCATCGAGGGAGGCCCACCCTTCTCGGCGGAGCCACACGGGTGGGGAAATTCGGTGAGCGTCAGTGAGGAAATTCAGTGAGCGCAGTCACATGCGGTGAAGCGCCTCGAATGGGACAAGTTCGACCTCCTCATCGGCGATATTGGCGTCGAAGTGAAATCGGCTGCCTATGTGCAATCGTGGACACAAACCAGGTCCTCGGTGATTGAGTTCAGCATCGGCCCCGCAAAGGGCTGGGACGCACGCACCAACACCTACGGGGATATCGCACAGCGAAGCGCCGACGTTTACGTCTTCTGCCTCCTCCACGGTACGGACCGCGAACAGATCAACCCGCTCGACGTCACGCAATGGACGTTCTATGTGCTTCCCACCAACGAACTCAACCGAAAAGTTCCGGTGCAGAGGAAGATTCGGCTCACACCGCTGAAAGCCTTCGGCCCACGCGAGTGCACATACGATGAGCTCAAGGACGCCATTCACGAGGCAGCAGCGATGAATCGAGCCAACTGAGTGCAGTGGCGTGGACTTCAGCGAGGTATCAGCGTTCCGTTGTCCGATCCGGAACTAATTGAGACCGGGGGAGTGCGCTTACCTGGGCACTCTCGAGTAGTTCTGGACGCAATCGTGGCCGTTTGTCCCGAACCAACCGAGAGTGCCGGACAGAATCCAGCAAG
>NZ_JCALDB010000063.1:0-706 GCF_059812645.1 Mycobacterium sp. NGS45
ACTCATCAACCGGCCCCTTTTAACCCGTCGTCATCTGGATGCCGACCGCGGTCACCACCACGTTGATCACGAACAACGCCATGAACGCATACACCACGGTCTCGTTGACCGCATTGCCCACCGCCTTGGCACCACCACCGGTGATCGTCAACCCCCGATAACAGGCCACCAACCCGGCCACCAAACCGAACAGCAACGCCTTGACACACGAGATCGCCACCTCAGGCACCCCGGTCAACAACGTCATCCCCGCCGCGAACGCACCCGGGTTCACATCCTGAATGAACACCGAGAACGCATAACCACCCAAGATCCCGATGATCACCACCAGACTGTTGAGCAAAAACGCCACCAGACCCGCAGCCAACACCCGCGGCGTCACCAACCGCTGCACCGGGTTGATCCCCAGCACCTCCATCGCGTCGATCTCCTCACGGATGGTCCGCGAACCCAGATCCGCACACATCGCCGTCGCCCCGGCACCGGCGACCACCAGCACCGTGACCATCGGACCCAACTGGGTCACCGCACCAAACGCGGCCCCCGCACCGGACAGATCAGCCGCACCCAACTCCCGCAACAAGATATTCAGCGTGAAACTCACCAACACCGTGAACGGGATCGCCACCAACAACGTCGGCGCCAACGACACCCGCGCCACAAACCAAGACTGCTCCAGAAACTCCCGCCACTGGAACGGCCGTAC
>NZ_JCALDB010000064.1:0-587 GCF_059812645.1 Mycobacterium sp. NGS45
GGGAAGATCTCCTCGCCGATGAACTTCATGAACTTCAGATCGCTGATGGTCAGCTTGATGCCGTTGTCGCGGAAGAACTTCTGGGTGTGCGCCAAGATGGTGTGCAGCAGCATCCGGCCGCCGTCGGCGGGCAGGATGTCGTAGGCGCGTTCGAAGAACGCCGGATAGCGTTCGGCCTTGAACGCCTCGAACGCGCCGATCGACACGATCCGGTCGACCTTGTCGGTGAACTCTTCCCAGCCTTGCAAGCGGACCTCGACGGTGCGTTGGGTGTCGATGCCGGAGAGCAGTTTGCGGCTGTAGGCGCTTTGGTTCTTGCTCAGCGTGATGCCGATGACGTTGACGTCGAAGCGTTCAACCGCGCGGCGCAGCGCTCCGCCCCAGCCGCAGCCGATGTCGAGCAGGGTCATGCCCGGTTCCAGGTTCAGTTTGCCCAGCGCCAGGTCGAACTTGGCGATCTGGGCTTCTTCGAGGCTCATGTCATCGCGCTCGAAGTAGGCACACGTGTAGCCCATCGTCGAATCCAGGAACAACGCGAAAAACTCATCAGAGACGTCGTAAATCGACTGCGATTCCTCGTAGTACGG
>NZ_JCALDB010000065.1:0-572 GCF_059812645.1 Mycobacterium sp. NGS45
GAGGATCCGCAGTTCTCGTTGGCGTTGGTGCAGGCCTACAACGATTGGCACATCGATGAGTGGTGTGGCAGTCATCCGGGGCGGTTCATTCCGATGGCGATCCCGGCGATCTGGGATCCGGCGTTGTGTGCCGGGGAGATCCGGCGGGTGGCCGACAAGGGTGTGCATTCGTTGACGTTCACCGAGAACCCGTCGACGCTGGGTTATCCGAGTTTTCATGATTTGGAGTACTGGCGTCCGGTGTGGGAGGCGTTGGTGGAGACCGAGACGGTGATGAATGTGCACATCGGGTCGTCGGGGAAGTTGGCGATCACCGCCCCGGATGCCCCGATGGACGTGATGATCACGTTGCAGCCGATGAACATCGTGCAGGCCGCGGCGGATCTGTTGTGGTCAGCGCCGATCAAGGAGTTCCCGACGCTCAAGATCGCATTGAGTGAGGGTGGTACGGGCTGGATTCCGTATTTCTTGGATCGGGTGGACCGTACCTATGAGATGCATTCGACGTGGACGCATCAGGACTTCGGCGGCAAGTTGCCCTCGGAGGTGTTCAAGGAGCATTTCATGACGTG
>NZ_JCALDB010000066.1:0-467 GCF_059812645.1 Mycobacterium sp. NGS45
CTGGCCCGCCCCAAATACAGACTGCGCCCGGCATCATCGAAGACCCCGAGATAATGGTGGGCGCCGCGGGCGGCCAACCGGATCAACTCCGGGATCCCGATCAACGATCCGCCGGCGGTGACCGCCACCCCGGCGCGGCGCTCCAACTCGGCCAGCGTGGTGGTCACCAGCATCGTCACCGGCAACCCGTTGAGCTGGCCGAGCGTGTCGGTTTCCAACACCAGCCGGGCGGCCTGACAGAACGCATCATGGCCACGCTGAGGCAGCGTGCGCGCATCGGTATCGATCTGCTCAGCACTCGGAGTCCCCGCCACACACGGAACCGCGTCCTCGGGGTTGCACATGCCCAGCCCGCCCCATTTGGCCAGCACCGCCTCCCACAACCCGCGGGCGGTGGCATTGAGGTGCCCGGAGATCGTCGAGAACCCGTCGGCGCGTTGCGGGCCGAGCACCACACCCCGGCGGCG
>NZ_JCALDB010000067.1:0-335 GCF_059812645.1 Mycobacterium sp. NGS45
GCGACCTTCGGGGCGGGGGTGACCGCGCAGCTGGGGGCGATGCGGATCAACGAGGAGATCGACGCGCTGGAGTCGATGGGTATCCCGCCGATCGAGTATTTGGTGTCGACGCGGATTGTGGCCGGGATGATCGCGATCACCCCGTTGTACGCGATCGCGGTGATCATGAGCTTTCTGGCCGCGCAGTTCACCACCGTGGTCCTGCTGGGTCAGTCCGGTGGTCTGTATGACCACTACTTCTATACCTTCTTGAACCCGATCGACCTGCTGTGGTCGTTCTTGCAGGCGGTGTTGATGGCGTTGACCATCTTGTTGATCCACACCTACTTCGGCT
Organism: Mycobacterium sp. NGS45; assembly: GCF_059812645.1. Taxonomy (NCBI): domain Bacteria; kingdom Bacillati; phylum Actinomycetota; class Actinomycetes; order Mycobacteriales; family Mycobacteriaceae; genus Mycobacterium; species Mycobacterium sp. NGS45. The sequence continues at coordinate 335 of NZ_JCALDB010000067.1, forward strand.
A
>NZ_JCALDB010000068.1:0-330 GCF_059812645.1 Mycobacterium sp. NGS45
GCGAGTTGGTCGATGTCGCAGGTGTAGAAGGTGTCGGTGGTTGGGTCGTAGTCCTCGGGGTGCTCGACGTCGTCTTGGTCGTGTTGGGCGTAGAGGGCGTCGATCTCGGCGGCGGTGAGTTCGTCGTCGTCGGCGGGAGGGTCGACGCCCGGTGGGTCTGCGCCGGCGGTGTCGGGGGCGGCGTCGACGGGTGGGTCGGCGCCCAGGGGTTGGTCGGTCCCGGGTGGGTTGGCGGGGGCCGGGTCCACGGGTGGTGCTGGTTCCGGTGCTGGGTCCGGTGGGTTCGGTGGTGTGAGGAAGTCTTCGGGGTGGTGATAGGGGTTGGTGCGT
>NZ_JCALDB010000069.1:0-281 GCF_059812645.1 Mycobacterium sp. NGS45
GAGGAATTGTCAATACCTGTGGATCGGCGTGTTTCAGGCGACCTCCGTTCCGGCTTGCTGATCGCCGTCTGAGGGCGGTGTCGGTGGGGTGATTTCGGTGGGGCGTTCGAGCAGTTTGCCCTTGTGGAAGACCGCGCCGGCGCGGACCAGGGCGACCAGGTGTGGTGCGTTGACGGCACGCCAGCGGGCCGCGGCGGCGTCGATGAGCTTGTAGGCCATGGCCAGACCAGCCGCACGTGATCCCGGCCCCTTGGTGACCTTGGTTCTCAAACGTACTGTGG